>CAZBZX010000326.1:0-5470 GCA_964496465.1 uncultured Bacteroidales bacterium | reverse complement strand
AACTTGCGGATTTTAGGCTAAGGCGAGAGAAGCCTGTCTGCCGACAGGCAGGGCAATCTGTTAATTATGAGAAGATTGTTTCTTCCTCCTTCGTCGTCATCGCAATGACGTATCCCTTTTGAGACAGCCTCTTATTTAATTTACTCTTACGGTAGTAGTTTCATTTATCCAACCCTTTACTTCATATTTCTCACCAATTTCATAACCATTAAAAAAGATTTCTTCTTGTGATGGATAGTAAACAGAATATTTGCTTATTTCTTCATTTGCTTTTGCTGATATATTTGGATCAACGTTTTTTGCTTTATTAAACATATCAACTGCTGCCCAGAATACGGCACTTTGTTCGAATTCATTTTCACCAATATTTTTACTGCTTGCAGCATATACTTTTCCGATTAGGAGATAAGGTTCTCCCCAGTTAGTTTTTAATTCAGCGGCTTTAAGTGCATATTCTTTTGCCCGTGGTAAATTTTTAAATTCCGACATTTCAATTAAACTTAACTGATAATAATAAGAAGCTTTTGTTTCAGAATTTTTTTCTAGCTCAATAGCTTTTTTGAAATAATCAGATGATTTAATATAATCCCTTTTTGTAAAAAATAATTTGGCGAGATTATATGCAGCATTAGCCGAAGGCTCAAGAGAATATAATGATTCTGCTGCTTTTGCAAAATATACTTCCCCTTCGCAACTTTTTTTAGATAATAAATAGATTGAATTTTTTAAAAAATCAATATTATTTTTATTTGATTCGTACTGTGGTTCAAAAAGTGTAACCAGATTCTCACAACTAGAGTATTTTGATTTAGCGAACATATCTTCAATACTTTCTTTAACAGTAACTAATTTCTCGTCAGAAGGATTTTTTTCCATATCCTCATTAAGATATTTACTTACTTCTGCAAAATTCGAAACTACATCGCTGCCTTGAAGTTTACCAGAATTTGCCAGGCTAATACTTGTCATAATATACGTTACATATACAGCGGGTTCAGACTTATACTTCATAAGTGCAATTGATTCTTTAAGATATTCATAGCCTTCTTTTTCGCGATTTTTATCTACTTTGATTAGGTCAATTCCTTTTCTTCCTAAAACATATCCTTTTTGTCCAAAATATTCAATCCTTCTATCATAAAGAAGCATTAGTGTGTCAACTAGTCCTGGTTTTCTTTGCTCAGAAGAATTATCAATTAAATCATCAATAATTTTAGCTCCATAAATATAAATATTTTTACTGGCACCTGGACAGTTATCAAATACATATAACCATGAGCCTAAAGCATAGTTATAAACTTTAATTTTAGCAAATTCATGCATAGTTGATAAATTCTGTAAACACTTCACACTGTCTTCTCCATATTTTGATTTTTTATTTTGACCTTCGACCATCGTCAATATGAGAGAAACTATCGCCAATATCGCTATAAACCGTTTCATCATTTTTTTTAAAATATTATATATTAAGTAATTAATTAAATTTTGCAAAGATACGAACTCTATTTGAAAATATTAAATAAATATCTTTTTAATATATTTTATGAAAAACAAAACTTATACCAAAATATATTAATTTACATTTATATTCGATATTTATAACTTTTTTATATAATGACGGATTTTTTTATAAAAACCCTAACATTAATGTATTTTTACTTTTGATAGGAGGATTAAATGGACAACATAAAAATTGCAACGCTTCAACTTGATTTAATTTGGGAAGATAAAATAAAAAATCTTGAAAAAATTGAATCTATTATCATGTCAATTTCCGATAAAGTTGATTTAATTATATTACCTGAAATGTTTACAACTGGATTCACTATGAATCCAGAAAAATATGCTGAAAGTATGAATGGTGAAACAGTAGGCTGGATGAAAAAAATGGCTCAAAAGAAAAGCACTTCAATTCTCGGTTCTATTGTAATAAGGGAAAACAGCAATTTTTATAATAGAGCAATTTTTGTTTTATCTAATTCAGAGATTTCATTTTATAATAAGAGACATTTATTCCGATTTGAGGGAGAAAAAGATTATTACAAAGCAGGGGAAACTAACACCATTTTTCAAATTAATAAATGGAGAATTAGGCCTCAAATTTGCTATGATTTACGTTTTCCAATTTGGTCTAGAAACAATAACGAATATGATGTGTTAATTAATATGGCAAACTGGCCAGCCAAAAGGAATGAACATTGGGTAAAACTATTATATGCCAGGGCTATAGAAAATCAATGTTATGTTATAGGTTGTAATCGGATTGGAATTGATGGTAATGGAATTGAATATATTGGAAATAGTATGGTTATTGATCCCAAGGGAAATAAAATGAATAAAGAGATGATAAACTGCGAAAGTACAATTATTATAGAGCTTTCTATGAAGGACCTGGAACAATATCGAAATCAATTTCCAGTGTATTTGGATAATGATAAATTCAAAATTATAAAGTGAGATGGATTGGTTAAATGAGATTAAAATTTCTGACGATGAAAAAGAACCTGTCATTCAGGAGTTTGATAAATTAATTTTAGGTTGCAGAAATTGCCTTACAGAGAGTGAAAGAGAATTATTACAAAAAGCATTTAAGATTTCTTTCTTTACACATCAAGATCAATATATCCGAAAAGGCGAACCTTATATATTACATCCAATTTCAGTAGCACAGATTGTTTCGGAGGAAATAGGATTGGGAGTTTATTCGATGACTGCTGCATTTTTACATGAAGTAATTGATAAAGGTAAAATTTCTATTAAAGAAATTAGGGAGGAGTTTGGCGATTCAATTGCAATAATTGTTGAAGGATTGTCTAAGATATCTGGATTTACTACTAGTGCTAATATTCTTCAAGCTGAAAATTTCAGGAAACTTCTACTTACTATGGCAAATGATGTTCGGGTAATATTGGTAAAAATTGCCGACCGTTTGCATAATATGAGGAATATTAAAACAAAAGCACCAAACAGGCAACTTAAAATGGCATTAGAAACCTCATATTTGTATGCTCCTTTAGCACATAGGCTAGGTTTATATAAAATAAAGTCGGAACTGGAAGATATTTCATTAAAGTATTTGGATGAAGAAACTTATCAGTATATCGATAAAAAATTGAAGAGCACTAAGCAAAAGCGTGAAAAATATATAAAAGAATTTATAGCTCCAATTAATGAGAAATTAAAGAATGAGAAAATAACATATGAAATACAAGCCAGGACAAAGTCAATTACTTCCATCTGGAACAAAATGAAAAAACAAAATGTCGACTTTGATGGAATTTATGATATTTATGCTATAAGGGTTGTAATTGATACTGCAGTAGAAAAAGAAAAAGAATTTTGCTGGAAAGTATACTCAATTATAACAGATATTTATCAACCAAATCCAAGAAGGTTAAGAGATTGGCTATCTATTCCGAAATCTAATGGATATGAATCATTGCATATAACTGTGCTTGGCCCGGATAGAAAATGGGTCGAAGTGCAAATTAGAACAGGAAGGATGGATGATATTGCAGAAAAAGGATTAGCAGCACACTGGAAATATAAAGGAATTAAAGGTACAAATGAAGGCTTGGAAAACTGGTTATCAAAAATGCGTGATTTGCTTGAAGTTTCTGGAGAAAATACAACCGATTTTGTGGATAGTGTTCGGTTAAATCTATATAGTGATGAGGTTTTTGTTTTTACTCCAAAAGGTGATATTAAAAAACTTCCTGTTAATTCAACTGTCCTGGATTTTGCTTATGATATTCATTCTGAAGTAGGAAATAAGTGCGTTGGTGCAAAAGTTAATAATCGTAATGTTAGTATAAGAGAGAAATTAGAAAATGGAGATCAGATTGATATAATTACAGCAAAAAATCAAAAACCGAAACCAGATTGGCTAAGCTTTGTCATCACATCTAAAGCAAAATCAAAAATAAAAGTATCCTTACGCGATGAAAAACTTAAAGATGCTGAACTTGGGAAAGAAATTATAAAAAGAAGATTTAGAAATTGGAAAATTGAATATAATGATGAAAAAATTAGAAGATTATTAAAATACTATAAGTTATCAAATGCAATCGATTTTTATTTTTTAATAGCTAAAGAAAAAATTGATTTAATCCAAGTTAAGGAAATTCTAGTAATTGAAAGAGAGACAGAACAGATCAATATATCAGAAGAAGTTGAGGAAATAAATTTAGAACAAATAAAAAATAAATATGAAGCATTTTCTACAGATATATTAGTTATTGATGATAAAATTAGCGGCGTAGATTATAAGTTTTCAAAATGTTGTAACCCGATTTTTGGAGATAAAATTTTTGGTTTTGTTACTATTTATGAAGGAATTAAAATACATCGATATAATTGCCCAAATGCCTCCCAATTATTATCAAGGTATCCTTATCGGATTGTCCAGGCAAAATGGTCAAAAACTGACGAAATAAATGCTTTTCAAACTATAGTGAAAATAAGTGGCATGAATACAACTGATTTATTAACTCAAATTTCTGATATCATAGCAAAGGACCATAATGTAACATTAAGAAATATTTCTGTAAATACGGATGATGGGATTTTTGAAGGGGTATTAAAAATATTTGTACAGGATAAGAAACATTTGGACGCTATTTTAATGAAGTTTTTAAAATTAAAGGGAATTAATAAAGCAATTCGATTAAATCAGTGAAACTAAAATTTTTAGGGTGTAAACAAGTAGATTTTTTTAGTTGGATTGATACCGGAAAGCTTTGCTTTCGGGATATTTAAAAATATTTCTAAATACCTAAAATATTTGTTTAAACACCATGTAGGATGAGTATTAATGATTAATTTTGTCCTTATTATGAAAGCTAAAATTAAGATATTATTATTTTTTATAATTCTTTCTCCATATATTTCATTTGGACAGAGATATATTGATACTTCTGCTATTGATGATAATGTATTAAAGAATGAGGAAACTAAAAATTATAGTCTTTCAATGGAGACCGGATTAATTTATTCAAATTATGGAAAAGGTTTGAATAATTTTTCAAATTATTTTTTCCCTTCAATTAATTATTATATAACTCCTCGTTTAAATGTTAACATAGGCATTATACAATTAAATCAATTATATAATAGTTATCTTGATGAAACTACTAACTCATGTGTAATAAATCCAGCTACATCCTATATAACAAGTAATGGCACTTATTCATTAAATAATAAAATCTCTATATATGGCGAATTCCTGAAAAAAATTAATGATAATTCTGCTAATCAATATTCAATTAATCCAGATCTTCAAAATTTTGTGATTGGAATCAATTATAAAATTAATCAAAATCTGAAAATTGGATTTGAAATTCATCAAAGTGAACGAAATTCGCCATATTATTCACCTTTGTATTGGTAATTGATAATTTTTCTATTAATCCAGGTTACATTTTAATGTGTTAATTTATTAATTAACGTCAGTTCGACGTAAATTATGTCT
>CAZBZX010000325.1:0-5470 GCA_964496465.1 uncultured Bacteroidales bacterium | reverse complement strand
TCGTATTTCATAAGACCATTGTCTGTTCCAAACCACATATTCCCCTTTTTATCTTTAAATGAGGCATTTGGTTTGGCTTCAATGCCAGTAAATCCATTCTTCTTAGTAAATGTGTATATTTTGTTTTGGTTAAGATCTATTTTATTTAAGCCAATATTCGTACCGATGTAAATATTATTATCATTATCGGCATCAATTGATGTGATAAAATTTGATAGCAATCCATCTGCTTCTTTATATTCTTTTATTTTATTACTTCTATCATAAAAAATTGCTCCTTGCTCAGTTCCTATCCATATATTTCCATTAATATCTTCAGTAAATGAACGTGGTGAAATAGCACCTATACTTTTGATTATTTTTATTGATGAATCTTTAATGCTTATAGTTGAAACACCTTTACCTTCACATCCAACCCAAACAATTCCTCTCGAGTCGCAAAACAACGAGGATATTGCGCTTCCTGCCAAACCATGAATGTGACTATATCGCTCACTATAGCCACTATTTATTTCGTAATATATTAAACCATCAAAAGTGCCAACCCAAATATTTCCAAAATCATCAATATCCATAGCCGTTACTCGGTTTATTCTGTTCCATGAGTTGATGTTTTTTACAGGGTTAAAGAGTTGTGTATTTTTATTATAAGTTAATACTCCAAAATCTTCAGTTCCAATCCATATTTTTCCAGACTGGTCTTCTTTAATAAACCTTATTTTTCTGCTTTTCAAAGATTTTTCATCAGGGTGGATATTGGTAAATTGTTTATTGTAAGGATTATAAATTGAAATACCAGAACTAGTTCCAAACCAAAAATTTCCATTTTTATCTTGTTGAATAGCTGAAACCTGGTTATTTAAAAGTCCATTTTCTTCAGAAAATGATACAAAATATTCACCTTTAAAGATGCTTATTCCATGCTCCCAGGTTCCGATAATTATATTTCCCTCGTAATCTTCTATAATGCATAGAATATTATTGTCCTGTAACCCGTTTTGCAGATGATAAGATCTGATTGAATTTTTGGAAATTTTTGAAATTCCGCCTCCCCATGTTCCAGCCCAAATGTTTTTAGTTTCATCTTCTAGTAAACAGGTTATCCAGCTTTCATTCAAACCTTGTTTATCATTTATGTACTCTATTTTTTTTTCATTTGTTATGTATTTATATATTCCATCATGATAGGTGCCAAACCACAAATTATTTTCAGAATCTTCAAGCATGCATATAATTTGAAATAATGATGGCATGCCTTCAAGCTTTAGGTTCTCAAATTTATTATCTGATTCATTATAAGTTTTTATACCAGCATCAGTGATAAAATAAAGTTGATTATTTATCCCTTTATATATAGTAAATACTCTATCACTCAGACTTTTACCTTTATAAATGAAAATGTTTGTTGAATCGAATTTAGCAGCTTTATAATTTTTAATTAAGATTGCCCCATTTCCTACTGTTGCTATCCATAATTGATCATTTCCATTTTCAATGATAGAAGAGATATCTGAATTTAGTTGTATTGGGAGCTCAATTTTTTCAAATGTTTTGTCTTTATATCTTGAAATTCCACCATCTAAATGTCCCAGCCAGATATTTCCAGAACTATCTTGGAAAATACATTTTACTCCTCCTTTTGATAGACTATCTTGTGCCGTATAATTTTTAAATTGAATTCCATTAAATATTGAAACGCCAGCTGGAGTTCCAAGCCATAAATTACCTTTTTCATCCTGTAAAACTGCATAAACTTTTGATTGAGCTAATCCATCTCTAACTCCATAACTATCAAAATAATATTTTTGGGCTCTACTAGTATTGAGTAAATATAAATTGAGTAAAACAAAAAAAGCTATCCGCAAATTATTACGAATAGCTTTTAATTTATTCTTTATAAAAGAATTAATCATTATGCATAGATTTTATTATTTCGAAATAAAAAAGAATGTGCCATTTTCATCTTCTAAACCTGCAATTCTTCCAAATTTCGGGGCTTGTTGATTATTATTTTTAACAGCGTCTTGAACCTGTAATACAATATCTTCAATTGGGATACAGGCATCTGGATTATTTTCTAGTGCCCTGGCAAAAGTTTTAGTAAATTGGGAGTTGTCTACTGCGAGTTCGTAACCAGCAGATGAAAAAACCTGAGATGATTTAAATTTAGTATCCTTCCAATCATCGCAACTTCTGTCTTGTTTAACTCCGGAACGCATTGCCTGGTAAAAAGTAGGCCCTGATTCACAAGCATCTGTTATTACTAAAGTATGGGTTATATATTTTGAGTATTGTTGCATAGATGCTTTTAGTGTATTTATATTGAAATAAGAGAATTCGTCATCTCTTGTGGCATCAACCGGGATCCAGTAACCAGTTTCATTAATAACTTTTCCATGACCTGCATACCAAACAACCAAAGAATTTACCTGGTTACTTCTTACTAAATCCCTTAATTCAATAGTAAAGAATTTTTCAAGTTCGGTTTTTTTCAAATCTTGTTTATGAATTATATTATGAATTTCATAATTTACTAATGCACTTTTCATCATAACCACATCTTTTGTTGGGCCTTCGAGACTTGCAAACGATTCATAATTTGAATTTTCAATAAAAACAACCCAGGTTTTACCCATTGGATTATTCTCAGATATAACAGCACTTTCTCTATTCAAAATAAAATCTTTAATAGCCTCATTTCCATATTCATCAATGGCAGTTACTGTGAATTTGTTTTTATTTAAAATATTAACTGTAGCAGAAAAACTTGGATTTTTTTCATCAACAGCAAAACTGGCAGAAGTACCTTCAATAAGTATTGATTTAATCTTACTATCGTCGGTGATTTTTCCTTCAACATAAAGGTTATTGTTATCGTTATCAAGGTAAATTTCTCCATTATCACTTGCATATGGTGCTAATAACGAAACCATAGGTTTGTTTACTTCGGTTCTGTCTAATACAAATATTTTAGTTTGTACATTGTCATATACATCAACAGCTAACACTGTAAACCTGTCTTTCGCTGAAACATTAATTACCGATTCAAATTCGAAAGCTTCTTCACCTTTTACAAAATTAACAGGTACATCATTTAATTTAATATACTTTAATTCACTTTGATCTTTTACAATTCCTTTTATTTTTAATTTTTTTAATGTGTCAGCCACGGTTACTATCAAACTATTTTTTGGGAAAGGATCAACTAGATCAATAACTGGTTTATTATTTTCTTTATTTAATTCAAATAATTTTGCTTGAGCTTTGGCTAGTAAATTTCCGGTTTTCGGATCATCACCAACAAGTTTTGTAAGAGCTTGGTAGTCTTTTATAGCTGATTCGAAATTTAATATATCTTCGTAAGTTTGCGCCCTATTTAAAAGTGCCTCAATATTTTTATTATCACTAGATATTACTTTTGTGAAATCGTTTATTGCATTTTGAGGTTGATTAAATTCTTTATAATATAATCCTCTAAGTAAGTATATTTCTTTACTATCAGGATTGAGTAAAATTATTTTTGATAAATCATTAATTGCACTGGGATACTCAAGTAAATCATGAAAAATTACAGCCCTGGTAAGATAAGCATCAGTATTTTTAGTATTAATATTTAAAACCTGGCTACATACTTCAACTCCTTCTCTTTTTTTATCAAGTTTTGATTTTACCTTAGCTAAAGCAATATATGCTATTTCATAATTTTTATTAATAGAAATAGCTTTGTTATAATCCCATTCTGCCCGTTGAAAGCTTGAAAGACTATCTGAAATTAAACCATGATAATAATAATTTTGTGCATCTTCTTCATTTAGAGCAATTGCTTTTTCAGATTCAACTTTAGCAACTTCAAATTTTTTTAATTCAATTAATGATTTTACTTCATATTGAAATGCAGCTAAGTTTTTTTTATTTAATTCTGTGGCTTTTTCTAGATATTTGTATGCCTTTTCAAATTTGTTAATTAAGAAATTAATTCTTCCTGCATTATATAACAATTCGGCATCTTTTTCATCTAATCTTACAATAATTTCATAATCGTTAGCGGCTTCCTGAAGTTTTCCTGTTTGTTCCAATGAATATGCCCTGTCTATATATGCCTTTGTAAACGTTGAGTCTAGCTCAATTGCTTTAGTAAATTCATTAATAGCTTTTTCATATTCTTTAGAATCTAAATAAACTTGAGCTCCCTTCCATATCTTTTTTGCATTTTGTGAGTATAAATTCACATTTGATGCAAAAATTAATATTATAATCAAAAATCTAATCCATCTCATAATTTTACTTAGTTAAATTAATTAAGCTCAAATATACGAATTTTTATAATTAACAGCAGCTTTAAAAAATGTTAAAATGCTGTAAATAAACTATATAAATCATTTATTCTTAAAATAGTACAATTCACTATCAATTAATTTGTTAATTGATACTGGTTTATTACCCAATTTTGGGGCCATAACTCCTTGATTGAAATAATTTCTTCCAATAAATACCCTGGCTTCGTCCCACAAATTCATAGCAATAAATGAAGAAAGTAACTTTTCACCACCTTCAATTATCACTGATAATATATTTTTAGAATATAAACTATCTAAAATCTGATTTAATGGATTATACGTATTTGTTAATTTAATGTATTCTAAATTCTCCTCTTTTTTATTGATTTTTTTATTAAAAATTAAAGTTAAAATTGATTTGTCAAATATGTGCAGCTTTTTATCTAATTTTAATTCATTATCAATCAAAATTCTTACTGGCGAATTTTCTCCCCAACTTCTGTTTGATAATTTAGGATTATCCAGTTCGGCTGTTTTTCTCCCAATCATAATAGAAGATTCCTCGTTTCGCCATTTATGAACCAGGTTTCTGGTTATTTCGCTTGTAATCCAGGTCGGTTGGTTTGGTGAATTAACATTTCTATCAATATCAATAAAACCATCTTTAGATTGAGCCCATTTTAAAATAATATATGGTCTTTTTTTTTGATGAAAAGTATAAAATCGTTTATTTAATTTAATACATTCTTTTTCTAATATTTTTGATATTACATTTATTCCTGTACTTTTTAATCTTTCAATTCCTTTACCTGATACTTTCTCATAAGGATCAATACTTCCAATAACTACTTCAGGAATTTTATTTTCAATTATTAAGGTAGTACAAGGAGGTGTTTTACCATAATGTGAACACGGCTCCAGGTTAATGTATATAGTTGATTTTGAAAGAATATTTTTATTTTTAACAGATTTAATGGCATTTACTTCAGCATGAGATTCGCCAATATTTTGATGATAGCCTTCTCCAATAATTTTATTTTTATGCACAATTACAGATCCGACCATCGGATTTGGTGCAACATTCCCAATACCCATTGATGCTAGTTCAATGCAGCGATTCATATATTTTTCATGACTTGTCATTATCAATGTTATCTTAAGTTTCTTAATTTTGATACATGATCGCTCAAAAA
>CAZBZX010000324.1:0-5478 GCA_964496465.1 uncultured Bacteroidales bacterium | reverse complement strand
CGTTATTTAATTGCCAGTAATTTATCTGTTAAAGCAGGTTATTCAAAAATGGGACAATACATATTTTTAATTCAGCTTCCGGGAACAATAGGCCTACCTACAGATTTCTGGGTTCCGTTATCGGACAAAACAAAACCACAAAAATCACATCAATTTAATTTGGGAACAGAATATTCAATAAAATCAATCATGAATTTAAGTTGTGAAGGTTTTTATAAAACCCTTGAAAATGTGTTAACTTTTAAGGGAGGAACAAAATATTTCAATACCGTTGAATGGGACGATAATTTAAAGATCGGTAAGGGCCGAAGTTATGGCATGGAATTTATGGCTGATAAAAAAATTGGGAAAACAACTGGATGGATCAGTTATACATTATCATGGTCGGAAAGGAAATTTGAGGAAATAGCCGATAATAAATGGTATTTTTATAGGGACGATAGAAGACATGACATTGCTATTTCTGCGAATCATAAATTTAATGATAGAATATTTCTTGGTCTTGTTTGGGCTTATTCATCAGGAAACGTGATAACGTTGCCACAAAAAAAATATGTGAGTGCTTTTAGCGGAGAAGATTATATTAAATTTATCGATACAAAGAACAATTACAGGTTAAGCACCTATCACCGGCTTGATTTCACTTTCAGTATGAAGAAAGAAAAAAAATGGGGAAAACGGACCTGGCAATTAGGTTTATATAATGCATATAATAAAAGCAATCCTGTGTTTATTTCCATTGAGGATGATAAAATTGTTGAACGAAGTTGGTTTAAAATGATACCCACAATTAATTATATTTTTGAGTTTAAATAGGGAAGAAAATGAAGAATATTATACTTATAATGATTTCAATTACAGCATTTTCTTGTGTTAAGGAAAATGAGTTTATTAATGAAGATATAGAAGATAAAATAGTAATAAATGGAATAATTAATCCTGATAGTACTGTAAATATAAGAATTACTAAAACAATGGACTATGATATAAATGATGATATAGAATTTATTGATAATGCTGTGGTTACAATACAAGCTGGCACAGGGAATAAAGTTATTATGGAAAATATATCGAATGGTTTTTATAATGCAATTGACTTCTATCCAGCTATTGGTGAAGATTATCAATTGAATATTAAAATGAATGAGAAAGCATTAAATGCAAAATGTAGAGTGCCAGAACCTGCAAAAATTCAATCAATTGACTCTATTTTCAAAGAAAATAGAATACAGTGTACTGTGAAATTTACAGATGATGCGAATAAAGAAAATTTTTATATGCTTGGAATATATGGGGTTTTTAATGGAGATATGGTTTCACTTGATTTTGAAATCATGAATATTAATATTGACAGGAATCAGTTTATCAATAAAGAACTACTTTTTAACGATGAGTTGTTTAATGGTAAAAATGCCGGTATAATAATTAATGTTAATCCTCAGAAATTGGATAAGCTTTACTTTACATTAAAGTCGATCGATAAATCATTCTATTTATATTGCGATAATTATTTATTAAACGAAAATGTAAATAATGATATATTCAGCGAATACGTTGAGATGTACACAAATATTGAGGGTGGAGTAGGACTTTTCACAGCTTACTCGCAACATACAGATTCATTAATATTAAAATGATACACCAAACCGGATTGCAAACCGATTGTAATTAACCTGAATATCTGATTCGGTATTGGACCAATCAGCATATTTATGATAATTTAAACGCTGATACCTATAAGAGAAAGAAAAACTTATTGCATTTGTTTCATTTTGATTTAAAAGAATACCAAGGCCAGCATTATATAATAATCCACCTTTTCCATACCCACCAGGATAACTATTATACCATTCTTGATTATCATCAATAGGAAATGCATAACCAACTTGTAATCCAATAAATGGTGTAGTTTCGTATGAATTAGATAAAATCTTTGTGTCAATAAATACTGGAGCTACTTTTTGCTCAAAAAATTCTATCCCGGTTCCTATACCTGCCATCAACCAGGATTTAAATTTGTATTCATTTATAAAATTAAAACTAATAGGTATATCTTTTGATGCATTGCTTTCCCCTAATAAGATAGCCCCATCAATAATAAGTTTATACTTTCTTTCACCGTTGTTTTTCCCTTCAATAGTATTAATATCACTTTCATATTCTTCTTTTACCATTTTTAATACTTCATCAGCATTAAATACCCAGGTGTTCCGGCAATGTGTTTCTATCTTTATAATTTTTTCTGAATTGTATTCAATGATGGTTCCTCTTATTATCGATCCATTTTTTAAATAGACTACATCTTCAGTCAAATTTTGAGAAATACCATAATATCCTGTCAATAGACAAAGTGATAATAATAATACTTTATTCATAAACTTTTCAATTAACTATAAGCTTTAGATGTAAAATATTTTAATAAGGTTGCGTGAAATTGACGCAACCAATTTTCCCTATTTAACATCTTTATCCAGCAAGGTTTAAGTAATAATAAAAAAATTATAGTTATGAAAACAAAGAGTATTTTGATAATGACAATTATTAGTTTTATGCTATTCTCAAGTTGTGAAGACAAAGTGTATGAAAAATATACTGCTAATGTACCTGTTTACTTAAAACATAAAGACCTTCATAAATCTATTGAAGTAAAAAATGATAACCAGGAGCTTAGTAAACCTGGCAGAATTTATTTTAAGGATAATTATATTTATATAAATGAGTACTATGAAGGCATTCATGTAATTGATAATTCGGACCCCTCTAATCCTGTAAAAGTAAAATTTATCAAAATACCGGGGAATGTTGATTTGGCAATAAAAGGTGATATTTTATATGGCAATAATGCTGTTGATCTTGTTGCTTTAAATATTTCAGATTTAGAAAATATTTATGAAGTTGGCAGAGTAGATAGTATTTTCCCGTATGGGTTACCTGAATGGAATCCTGATTATAGGGTTTCGCAAATTGATGTATCAGAAGGATATGTAATAGGCTGGGAAATTAAAGAGGTAAAAGAAGAAATTTTAGCTACTCCAGGTTATTTTGTTTATGATGATATTAATTATATGACAGAAGATATGGCATTTTCAGATTTTTCATCAAAACAAACTACCAGGAGTTATTCATCGGGATCGGCTACATCAGGTATAGCCGGATCAATGGCTTCCTTTATGCTATACGATAATTATTTGTATGCTATAGAGAATAGCCATATTAAAATAATCGATATTAGCAATCTTGAAACTCCTGTTTTGCATAATTCCTTTTCAGTTGAATGGGGAATTGAAACTCTTTTTGTATATGAAAATCATTTATTTATAGGTTCGCAAACCGGAATGCATGTATATGGATTAGATTACCCTGAGAATCCTGTTTTTATTTCTACTTTTGAACATATAAGAAGTTGTGACCCGGTTGTTGTTGAGGGAAATTATGCTTATGTTACCTTAAGATCGGGAAGTTCCTGCGGTGGATTCACTAATCAGCTGGACATTGTTGATATAAGTAATTTAAACTCACCAAAACTGGTAAAAACCTATCAACTTCAAAACCCGTATGGTTTGGGAATAGATAGTACCACCTTATTTATTTGTGATGGAGATGCCGGATTAAAAGTATATGATGTTGAAACTCCAACCTCCTTAAGGTTAATTCAAAAATTTACTGATATTAATACTTTTGATGTAATTCCTATACATGGAGTACTGGTTATGATTGGAAATGATGGATTATATCAATACGATTATAATGATCTTTCAAATATTACTTTGTTAAGCTCAATTGCTATTATTAGGGAATAATTAGTTATATTTTAGTTTATTATCTATAAACCGGGAAAGATTAATTTCCCGGTTTTTTTGTGCTAAAAATTTAATGAAATGTAAATGAAATTGAATATTCTGTTCACGTTATTTTATAAAATAAAATAATGTATATATATTTGCAAAATACTTTCAATTTTAAACAAATTGTCAAAAATTATGTTATTATATAAAGCATAATCATTTATTTAGTTACAATTTATTAATTTAAACAATTATTTTGTTATGAGTAAAATAATGACATTAGAAGTATTGTCGAGTATCAAGGGAGCAAAATCCTCTGGTGCAGTTGATGAATTATTTCACGCGATAAAAAAGGCTTCTTCAGTATCTAATGGAAATACAATTTTAAATATTAATGAAAGTAATGCTGTTTCTCTGGATGATTTGCGAAGTGATGAAATTGTAAATAGCAATGAAAAAGTAAGGGAAATTATTAAAAATAATTTTCCAAAAGAAAAAAATGGATATCTGGTTGTTTCAAAAGTAATTGAGGATTAGCATGAAATCGGAAATATCAACTATACATCAGCAGCTTATAAGTGGCAAAATTTCTTGCTTTGAATTAGTACGTGAAAAAATAAATGAACTTGAGAAAAGTTCAAATAATACAGCCAATTTTTTATTATCAGATTTAGCTTTTAAAAAGGCAAAAGCTGTTGATGAAAAAATTAAAAACGGCAAGGAAATTGGATTATTAGAAGGCATCCCTTTTGGAATTAAAGATGTTTATCTCCTTCAAGGATGCCATGCTTCCGCCAGTTCAAAATTCTTAGAAAATTATATTTCACCATATACTGCTACAGCTATTCAAAAACTGATTGATGCAGGGGCTATTCCTATTGTAAAAGAAAACTGCGATAGTTTTGGGCATGGGAGCAGTAACGAGAACTCCTATTTCGGGCCAGCAAAAAATGCTATTAATGAAAATCTTGTACCTGGTGGATCTAGCGGTGGAAGTTCTGTTAATGTAGCAAAAGGATATACTGTTTTTTCAATTGGAGGTGATACAGGTGGATCAATAAGGCAACCTGCAGGCTATAACAAAGTTTATGGCATGAAACCTACTTATGGAAGGATTTCACGTTATGGATTAATGGCCTATGCATCTTCAACCGATTGTGTTGGGCCAATTTCAAAAAGTTTAGAAGATATTCGTATCTTATTGAATGTGATGAGTGGAAAGGATTATCACGATCAAACCACATTTGATTCGACACAAATTTCTGAATCAATTTTTATGGAAAAACCAAACCAATCAATTAAAGTTGGTTATTATAAAAACTTTTTAGCAAATACAGATTTAGATCCTAATATTAAAGTTGATTTTATTAAGGTAATAGAAACTTTAAAACAAAATAATATAGACGTTCAAGAACTTGACTTTTTTGATGCAAACATATTAGTTTCAACTTATTATGCTTTGGCTATGGCAGAAACTGCTTCTAATCTAGCCCGACTAGATGGTTCGACTTATGGTGGTAGGATAGGTGCTGAGTCTATTAAAGAAAGTTATGCTATTACCCGTTCTGAAAATTTTACAGAAGAAACAAAACGAAGAATTGTTGGCGGTAACCAGGTTCTTTCTCATGGTCATTCTGAGGAAATATATTTGAAAGCAAGGTCTCTAAGGGAAGAAATTACCAATAGCTTTAAT
>CAZBZX010000323.1:0-5497 GCA_964496465.1 uncultured Bacteroidales bacterium | reverse complement strand
CCAGGATTTTTTGTCCAGACTCCATGTTCGGCTATAAAATTTATTTTCCAATTTTCATTAAACCATTCACTTAATGTTTCTTTATCTCTGCCACTAATAATAGTAATTACATTTTTGTTATCACTGGTTAATTTTTTTAAAATTTTATATAATTCTTTATCTGGTTTAGCATCAAGTGGATTCTTTTTAAAAGCTGTTAGTGTGCCATCGTAATCAAGAAAAATCATTCGTTTTTTTGCTTTCGAATATGCTTTAATAATTGAATTTTCAAGTACTTCATTAATTTTTTTTGTGAGTTTTGTTTCCTGTAATTCTTTAACGTTTTTTAAACTCTTAATAAAATAACTTGCCCATTTTTCTTCATCATAATTTTGCAAACGTTTTTGCATATCGGTAATTCTTTCTTTTTGGTCTTCTACTGGCATTTTAATAGCAAGTGCAATTGAATCAGCAATATCATCAAAATGGTTTGGATTAATCACCATGGATTCATGCATTTCTTTAGATGCACCTGCCATCTCACTTAAAATAAGCACTCCTTTATAATTCACTTTTGAAGCAATATATTCTTTTGCATATAGGTTCATTCCATCTCTTAAAGGCATTAATAATGCAATATCACTCAGGGTATATAATTCAATAAGTGTATCTAATGGAATTGATCTGTAAAAATACCAGACCGGCATCCAGGATATTACACCATAATTCCCGTTTATTTTACCCACTAGTTCGTCTACCTCTGATTTTAATTTAAAATAGCTATCATCCTTTTCATCAGTAGGCATAACAACTAATATTAAGATTACTTTTTCAAGGTATTGAGGGTACTTATTTAAGAAATATTCAAAAGCTTCCAATCTTTTACTTATACCTTTTGAATTGTCAAGGCGATCAATGGAAAGAATTACTTTTTTGAATTCATTATCAGAGAGGAAATGATTAATTTCTTTCTGAATATCAGATAGTTTATCTTTAGTTCTATTTAAAATCTCATTGGCATAATGTTGAAACTTTTTAAAATCAACACCCATCGGAAATGCATCAGCTTTTGCAATTCGTTCATCCAATCTTATCCTGTTGAAATAGGTATCAAAACCTAATAATCTTCTTACACAGCTCATAAAATGTCTTTCATAATCATACGTATGAAAACCTATTAAATCAGCTCCAAGCATTCCTTCAAGTATTTCTTTTCGCCAGGGTAATAGCCTGAATATTTCATAGGAAGGAAATGGTACATGTAAAAAGAAACCAATTGAAATTTTTGGTAATTTCTCACGAATTAATGAAGGTAATAATAACAAATGATAGTCATGTATCCATATTTTATCATTTTCATTTATTATATTAAAAATAATGTCTGCGTATTGCTGGTTAACTTTTTTATATTTTTCCCATGTATCATGCTCAAATTGGGTATCTTGCAACATATAATGAAAAAGTGGATATAAAGTTTTTTCACTAAAATTATGAAAATCAATATTTACATCATGACTTCCAAAATAAAGAGGAAAGCAGTTATTCTCAAATAATCGAATTCGAATAATTTCTTTTTCCTGATCTGAAAGTTTTTTCTCTTCTATTCCGGGCCATCCAATCCAATAGCAATTTTGCGATTCGTAAAACACATTCAAACCAGAAGCAAATCCACCTTCCCGTGGATATACATTTATTTTTTTGTTTTTCTTTTCAACATTAAACGGTAATCTCGCTGAGACCATTAACAATCGCTCCATTATAACTATAATTTTGTGTATTAATCGATTATGAATTATAAAGATACTACTTTATATAGTGAAATTTTATCTGTTTATAAACATTTTGCTATTTATTCAGTTATTTTTATGTTAAGACAGGTATTTTTTATATTTTAATCGATGAACTAATTATATATATGATTATGAATAATTTGAATTTTGAAGCTGTTATTTTTGATTTGGATGGGGTAATAACTAAAACAGCTCTTGCTCATGGGAAAGCGTGGAAAGAAATGTTTAATAGATATTTAATTGAACGGGAAATAAAACATGGAGAAGTATTTAAAGAATTTACACATGTAGATGATTATTTGCCTTATGTAGATGGAAAGCCTAGATACAAAGGAGTAGCTTCTTTTCTTGAATCAAGAGGAATTGACATTCCATTTGGTTCACCAGAAGATGATCCTGATATGGAAACAATTTGCGGATTGGGCAATAAAAAAAATGTGGTTTTTAATGCAATTTTAGAGAGAGATGGAGTGGAAGTATATGATTCAACTCTGCAATTAATTAAGGATCTAAAAAATGCAGGTATAAAATTAGGAGTTGCTTCATCAAGTAAAAATTGCGAATTGGTTTTAGAAAAAACAAATTTGTTACATTATTTCGAAACACGTGTTGATGGGATAGTTTCAGCTGAAATGGGATTAAAGGGAAAACCAGAACCAGATATCTTTACTACTGCAGCTGATAATCTTGGAGTTGCATATGATAAAACAGTTGTTGTTGAAGATGCAGTTTCAGGAGTTCAGGCTGGAGCAAAGGGCAATTTTGGAATGGTAATAGGTTTAGCAAGAGAAGATAATATGGAAGAATTAGCAAAAAATGGAGCTGACATAGTTTTTAAAGATATTGAAGAATTAGGAGGAATTGAAGGAATTATAAATTGGTTTAATAAAAAATAAGATGTCTTATAATACTTGGGGGCTTAAATATAATGATTTGGATATCAAAAAGGAGAAATCCAGAGAAGCTTTATTAACTGTTGGGAATGGATATTTAGGTACACGCGGTTCATTAGATGAGAATCTTGCCAATGAAGTATCATATCCAGGTACATATATTTCTGGATTATATAATAAACTTACTTCGAAGGTTGCTGGCAAAAATATTCAAAATGAGGATTTTGTTAATTGTCCAAATTGGGTCTTTACTACCTTTAAAATTAATGATGATGATTGGTTTAATTTAAGTGAAGTTGAAATCGAGTCAATTACAAGGGAGCTAAATTTTAAAAATGGATTGCTTAGCAGACAGATGATAATTAAAGACAGGAAGGGCAGGAAAACGAAAATAGTATCAAATCGTTTTGCTAGCATGGCTAATCCCCACTTAATTTCACTAAAATATGCAATTAAACCTTTAAATTATTCAGGAAAAGTTACCTTAAAAACTGGTTTAATAGGTGATGTTATTAATGAAGGGGTTGAAAGATATAAACAATTAAATCAAAAACATCTTGAACCAGTTAATCAGCTTGTTAAGGATAAGACAATGTCATTAATAGTTGAAACGACACAATCAAAAATAATAATTGCTCAAACTGCAAAAACAAGCCTCTATTATAAAAATTCTATAGTTGATATAAAACCAAAATTTATTGATAATCAAAAAGAAATTTTTACTTACTATACAATTGAATCAGAAGAAAATAGTTCGGTTGCCATACAGAAAACAGTAGGTATTTATACTTCTAAAAACGATGATGTTGAAGAACCATTAATAGAAAGCCAGAAAATTATTTCTACTGCGAAATCATTTGATGAAGAACTTAAAGAAAGCGCAAAGGAATGGAATAAATTATGGGATAAAATGGATATTGAGATTGACGGTGATGATCATTCCCAAATGTTGATAAGATTGCATATATACCACTTATTAACTACATCATCCCCACATAATGCAGATATTGATTTTGGGATTCCTGCACGCGGATTGCATGGTGAAGCATATCGTGGTCATATTTTTTGGGATCAAATGTATATATTACCATTTTATGATATGCATCTGCCTGAAACCGCAAAATCAATTTTAAAATACAGGTATAACAGATTGGACAAAGCCAGGGAATATGCAAAGAAAAATGGATATAAAGGTGCAATGTTTCCCTGGCAAAGTGGGAGTGAAGGAGTAGAAGAAACTCAGGTTCTCCATTTAAATCCAATTTCAGGAAAATGGGATGCTGATTACAGTTCATTACAAAGACATGTTTCAATTTCAGTTGCATATAATGTTTGGTATTATTATAATTTTACTGAGGATTATGAATTTTTAAAAGATTATGGAGCAGAAATTTTTTTTGAAATCTGCAGGTTCTGGGCAAGTAAATCACGATTAAATAAAAAAACAGGGAAATACGATATTTCAAAGGTAATGGGCCCTGATGAATTTCATGAGAAGTTACCAAATGATGTTGATGGGGGGCTTAAAAATAATAGCTATACAAATATTATGGTGGCCTGGTTATTTACAAAAGCTATTGAGATATATGATTTATTGAAAAATAACAAGGCGGTGGTTTTAGATAAAATATATCTCCTTAAGGAAGAAATTTTAAAATGGAAGGAAATATCGGAAAAAATAACTCTTGAAATTGATGATGATGGTATATTTGCCCAATTTGACGGATACCCTGAATTAAAAGAATTAGATTGGGATAAATATAAAGAGAAGTATGTGAATATTCATCGGCTTGACAGGATATTAAAGGCTGAGGGTAAATCCCCGGATGATTATAAAGTCGCAAAGCAAGCAGATGTTTTAATGATTTTTTATCTTTTACCTAGTAAAGAAGTTGAGAAAATTATTTCAAGATTAGGATATAAAATTCCTGAAAATTATCTGGAAAAGAATTTTAATTATTATCTCCGGCGAACATCACATGGTTCCACTCTTAGTATGGTTGTGCATGCATACCTGGCGCAATTGTTGAAAAAAAATAAACTTGCCTGGGATTTTTATAACCAAGCATTAGAAAGTGATTATATTGATATTCAAGGTGGAACAACTGCTGAAGGAATTCATGCAGGAGTTATGGGAAGCACGGTTCTGGCCCCTATTAGATCATTCATAGGGATTAATTTTATGGGAAATTATTTGATATTAAATCCAGATTTACCTAAAAAATGGGAAAAAGTAAAATTCAAATTTTTATTTAAAAATAATTTTTACCATATTGAAATCGATAAATGTAAAATTTATTTGATGATCGAATCAGATAAAAATAAGGAAATTAAAATGGAATTTAAAGGTAAGGAAGTTGTAATAAAAACAAATTTTAAAACTGAAATTAACTATTAAATAAAAAATTATGTTAGGAGATGTATTATTAATAGGTGATATTCACAGACAAGCTGCAATTGAAATATTTGAATGCCTTATGGCAGACAGGGTAAAGAAAGGAGAAAATTATAAATATATTATTGCTATTGCCGGTGAATCTGGTTCTGGAAAATCAGAACTAGCCCATGTACTTGCAATTATGTTAAAGAAGGAATTAATTCGAACGAAGCTTCTACATACTGATAATTATTATAAAATACCACCATTGTTAAGGTTTGAGTGGCGAAAAACTCATGGAATTGAAACAGTGGGTCTTGATGAAATAGACTGGAGGCTTTTAAATGAAAATATTCTAGATTTTAAAGAGGATCGTGAGTCCATGATTCCATGCGTGGATATTATTTCTGAGCAGGTTGACAAATTAATTACTGATTTTAGCGTACCAGAAGTCTGTG
>CAZBZX010000322.1:0-5510 GCA_964496465.1 uncultured Bacteroidales bacterium | reverse complement strand
CAACAATTTCGAGTATGGAAAGTTATTTTTATAGAAAATTTAACTAAAAATTAACTTTTTATAACTGGTTAGTTTTGATATCTTTAAAATAATAATTTTCAAATAAGCCTACATCATCATAAATCTTAATTAAAACAGGTAAGTACGACTTTTTATCAATATTGAATTCAATGGTTTTAGCATATTCAGATGGTATCATGATTTTTTTTCCAGGGAAAATATCTTCGTAGTTTTTGATATTATTATTTAATTCAACAATCATATAATCACACACCTTAAATTTTTTAGCAACTTCAAATAACGTTTCGTTTTCCTGAATTGTATATTCAACTAATTTAAAATCAGGATTATTGATTGTTACCCTATAACAAAGAATTTCATTTATTTTATATAAACCCTTGTAATCAAATACAACAGTTTCTTTATTTTTATTAATAATATTCTTCGTAGCATCAGCCATATACTTCATAACACCTGTTTCAAAAATAGTATGATGCCTGTTTTTACGCATTTGCAAATGGATAGGAGCAAAATTTAGAGTGAGATAAGGGAATTTATTTAGTTTTACTGTTGCTTTGTTATCATTCTCCCCCTCAGTATAAAATATCTCAACTCCCTGATCAGGGACAATTTGTCTGTAATACACACTGTAAGGTTTATATTTTACCCTTATATATCCTTTATCTTCTTTATACTCATTTCCAAAACGTTCACTTGACAATAATTCAAATTCAATGGATTGAATGGAATCAATTGTCATGAACATTTTATTTAGAATTTCCTCACCAGACAGACTAAAAATTGGATTAATAAAAAAGAATATAACTATTATAAAGAAGCAATTTCTCATTAATTTTAAGTAATAAATTTCAATAACTGTAATTTGTGCATTTCAGTTAATTGGTCATTTTTTGATTTTAACTCCAGTGAAATATTTCCCACTTTTCCATTCAGGTGCTTTCTCATTTTTTTAAACATACTACCAGTAGCCAATTTATAAGTAGTGAATAAAGCCACTTTTTTATCTTTAATTTCGGGAAGCTGAGCTGCAAATTCAACCCAAGGTTTATCCGGATGTTGCAACAAAATCATTAATCCATGAGTCCATACACCAAGTAATAAATAATCAACATCTTTCAAATCATCATTATTAAAATCATATACAGAAATTAATTCTGCCTCTACATTATTTTGAGAAAAATAAGTTCTTATTTCTTCGCCAAATTGGCGAGTAATACCTGTTTTACTCAGATAATAAATTATTGCCTTTTTCATTATTAATTCTTTTTATTTTTTTTTTGAGATACCAATCTTTTCCATAAATCGCTCTAATCCAGAGTATAATACAGGAACGATCAATAGAGTTAAAAATGTAGAAACCAATAATCCTCCAATAATTGTCCAGCCCATTGGAGCCCACATAGTCCCACCTTTTAATGTTAAAGGCAACAAACCACCAACAGTTGTAAAAGTAGTTAAAATAATCGGTGTAAAACGAGTTTCCCCTGCATTTTGCACAGCTTCATACAACTCAACTCCTTTTTTTCTTAAAATATTAATATAATCCACAAGAATAATTGAATTATTAACAACTATCCCAATTAAACTAATGAGGCCAATTGCTGCTGTAAAAGAAAAAGTATTTTTAGTAATAAATAAAGCCCAAATTGATCCAATTAGCGCTAAAGGAATAGCTGAAAATATAATTAAAGGTTGTATAAATGAGTTAAATTGCAAAATTAAAACAGCTAAAATTGCTATTAGTGCTATAATTGAAGCTTTTTGCATACCTCCAAATGATTCATTCCTACTTTCCATTTCTCCAGCAATATAATATTTGTATCCAGGAGGAAATGGGTATTTATTTAGTTTCTCAAGTATTGGGGTCATCACATCATCCAAGTTTACTCCCTTCTCTAAATCAGCTAACACTTTTGCATTTCGTTCCATATTATAACGGGTAATTAAACTTGGAGCTTTTCTAAACTCAATAGTTGCCAATTGTTTTATCGGAATTTGCCTACCTGTAAGTGATGACAGATAAATTTTATCAAAATCCGAAAGTTTGATTCTTTTATCAAATGGTAATCGAACTACAATATTATATTCTTTTCCTGATTTATCACGGTATTTAGAAATTGTAGCCCCGCTCAACGCAATTCTTATTGTTTTATCAATTTCATAAACCGGCACTCCAAACAAACTAGCTTTATCTTTATTTATATTGAAATACAAATCGGTTTGTGTTCTGTCCAGCAAATTCTCAACATTAATTGTACCCTTTGTTTCCTTAATAAATCCTTCAACATCCCTTGAGATTCTCTGCAAAACATCAATATTTTCTCCCAATACATATATTGCAACTGGTGCATCAATTGGCGTTCCCTGTTCAAATTCTTTTAATATAATATCTGCACCAGGATATTCTTTGAAAATAGACCGGAGTTTAACTACCAGCTCATCGAATTTCTCAATATCATATTCGTATAATTCCACATAAATTTCACTAAAATTTGTTGCATTCTGTTTTTGGCTCAGGTTATAATAAATCCTTGGATTTCCCTTACCAACATTTGAAGCATAATGCTTGATATCAGAAAAAGTATCCAGCACAGATTCAACCCACATGGTAGTTTCCATAGTTTTATCAATATTTGTTCCTTCAGGTAAATTGACCCTAACCATAAACTGTGGGGTTTCAGCTTTTGGAAAGAAGCTTTTACCCAAGTGTGCAACAAAAAAGTAAACTGAAATAATTAGTATTGTGGTTGCAATTCCAAGTACTAAAAACTTGTTTCGTAAACTAAATGACAATGCTTTTCTATAGGGGCCTTCAACAAAACGGTCTAAGAAATTTATTTTCTTTCTATTTTCATTATTATCCTCGATTTTTTTAATTCCGTTAGGTTTAAGTAGAAGACTTGCAACCAAAGGAGTAATTGTTAAAGCTATAAAAAGCGATACTGTAAGAGTGGCTGTAATAGTAACTGGTAAACTACGAATAAACTCACCTGGTGTATCTGGCATCATTATAATTGGAATAAACGCTAATACTGTTGTAGCTGTGGCACTTATAACAGGCCACCCAATTTCTGAAGCACCAGCTATCGCTGCATCTTTCGGTTTATATCCCATTTTTATATAACGGGCTATATTTTCAATCATTACTATTGAATTATCTACCAATAAACCTAATGCTATTACTAATCCTGCTATGGAAATTTGCTGTAAACCATATCCGGTATAATCCACAACCCCTAATCCAATGATGATGGAAAGCGGAATTGCAATTATCACTATAATGGAAGATTTTATACCAAGAATAAATAATATTACCAAACCAACAAGTATAACTCCTTGCGTTAAATTGCTCATAAAATTACTAATACGATGTTGAACATTTTTTGATTGATCAAAAACCACATCAAGAGAAATGTTATCGCCTAGCTCCATTCTATAGTCTTCAATAATTGGGATTAGCTTTTTATTAATTTTAAAGATATTAATATCTGCTTTTTGCTCAAGGGAAAGAAAAACTGCTCTTTTACCTTTAAACCGGGCAAAGTATTGCTGGTCTTCATAGTCATATTTCACCTCTGCAATTTCTTTCAAATGCACAATTTTCCCCATATATGAACTAACAACTGTATTTTTAATATCTTCTATATTACTGTATGATCCGCTGGTTTTTAATGTAAAATATTTATCTGATAACTTTATTGAACCGCCCGGAATATTAGCGTTATAACTATTAACCGAATTGATTACCATATTAAGTGGGATATTCATCTGAGCCATTTTTTCCATATCAATTGATATTCTGATCTCCTGCTTTGGTAAAGCATGTACATCTACTTTTTTTATACCGAATGATCTTTCAAGTTTTCTTTTTAAATCATCAGATAATTTATCCAGTTCCGCATAGGATGCATCCTCTGATGTTAAAGCCAGTTGCATGATAACCACATCGGTACTAGACCATCGAATAGTAAGAATATCGAAAATATCGGGCGGAAGATCAGATTTTATATCATTTATTTTAGATACTACATCATCATATTTTTCTTTTGCGTTAGTGCCATAATTAAATTCCACACTTATAGCTACTACGCCATTCCAACAAGTCGTACTGACTTTCTTAATATCATCTAATTCATTTATTCCTTCTTCAAGTGGCAAGGCAATTAATTGCTCTAAATCAGCAGGATTAACTCCTGGATTAATAACAAATATTGTTGTCCCCGGGATATAGATGCTAGGGTTTTCAGTTCGGGGCATATTTATAAATGATAATAGCCCAGCAATTGTTACCAGTATAAAAACTACCAGAGTAAATATATAGTTATTAATGGCTAATTTTGGTAATCTCATAATTCAATAATTTAAAATTTAATACATTTTTTTACTCAACTATTTCAAATAAACTCCCTGGTTTTAAATAGTTTACACCTTGCGTAACAATTATATCACCTTGTTTTAAACCATTTGCTATAACTAATATCCCATCATCTATTATTTTTGCGATGTGAATGCTTTTCTTTTTAATTTCACCTGCATCAATTTTATAGATAAATCCTTCACTTTCATTCGCCCCAATTAATGAATTATATGGAATTAACAAATATTTCTCAGTTTTATTAGTAGTTATGCATGCTTTTGCAATTAAACCAGAAACTAATTTTTTATTTGTTGGTTCCATTTTTAATTCAATTTCATAAGTACCTGTGAATGGATCAGCGAATTTACCAATACCAGAAACCCTGGCATTAAATTCTTCAGTGGGATAAGCATCTATTTTAACTTTTGCTTTATCGTCGAATTGAACTAAAACAGCATCTTTATCAGCAACATTAATTTTTAAAATCCATTGTTCGTTTCCCGATCCAAATAAAAATACCGGGTAACCCTGTCCTATTACTTCATTTTCTTCTGCCAAAATTTTAAGTATTGTTCCGTTAGTTGGTGCTTTTATTGATGAATATTTAAGGTTAAATTCAGCAATTTCAACATTTGTTTTTGCATATTCCAGACCAGTAGTTGCATTCTGGTATTGTTCCAATGTTGCTACACTATCTTCATATAAGTTTTTAGCCCTTTCATAGTCACGTTGGGCCTTTTCAAGTGCAAGTTTAGCCTGGTTTACCATTGCATTAATTTCTGATAGATTTAAAGTGGCTAAAACCTGTCCTTTTTTAATATAATCTCCTTCGTTAACTAATATTGAATTAATGACCCCACCCGTTTTAAAACTTAATTTAGCTTCTTCGCTTGAAACAATTTTCCCAATTGAATTTACTCGGTAATTATATTCAACAAATTTTACTTCCGTGGTCTTAATTTTCACTTTTTCAGCAGATTCCTGTGTTATTTCTTTTTCTTTGCAACTTACTATAACTATTACGATTGCTATGGCCAATATCAAGCCAATATTGAATTTTTTCATTTTAATCAATTTATTTTAATTATTAATGCGAATTAAGAGTTAAAAATTAAAAATATAAATGATGCTG
>CAZBZX010000321.1:0-5539 GCA_964496465.1 uncultured Bacteroidales bacterium | reverse complement strand
AAGTTTGAAGATTTATTTTAACATTTGCTAAAGTAGAAGCAACTGATTGACCTAATTTTTCGACAAATGATATTTCATGTGTCTCAAATGGTTTAAATGATGCTAATTCAATGGCGCCAAAAACTTCATCATGTAAAATTAAAGGAACTATTAAAAGACTTCGTGGATTACTCATGCCTAATCCGCTTGTTATTTTAATATATTCTTCAGGAATATCAGTTAAATAAATAGTGTCTTTTTCAAATATTGTCCTGCCAACAAGGCCTTCATTTATAGCAATTTTTTTCTGATAATATTTTTTTCTATCATATGCATAACAGCCAATCAATTCAATATATTTTTCATTAACTTCATTTTCATTTACTATATAAATTCCACCTAAATTAGCATGTACATAACTCACTAAATTACTAATAATATTGTAAGCAAAAGCTTCTAAATTGTCAGTATATTCACGTAATATATCACCAAATTTTGCATGACCTTGAGAGTCCCAATTTAATTTATCATCTTCGGCCTTTCTTTTCTCCTCTTCAGCTTTAGCTTTCGCCAGACTATTTTTCATTTCATTCAGCGATTCATTTAAAATATCTGTTTCACTATGCCTTTCAATTTTTACAGACATGTTTCCTTTTCCCATTTCTTTCGCAGAATTTGCAGTCTTATTTAAATTATCAATTAAAATGTTTATATGGTTTGCTAATTCTCCTGTTTCATCATTACTTCTAATAGATAATTTATATTTAGAATTTATATCTCCGTAAGCCAGGTTTTTAATTGTTGAATTAGCAGTTTTAAATGCAGATGAAAATTTATCGCCTATTTTTAAAATGATTATTGTAAGTGTAATAAATATTATTAAACCAATAAATAAGATATAAGAGTACAGCTTATTTGTATTATCTTTAATAAAACTATCCGGTAAGGAAGTTATATAGATCCAATCGGGATTCATTTCATTAATATTGACAGGAATAAATGTATAGAGATTATAATTATTTGAATTTTGATCTTCAGCTGAAAAAGTAATGGCCTCCGCGTTTTTTATTATGTTAGTAAGTTTGTATGTATTATTTATTTTTTGAGAAAAGAAGGTTTGAATTTTTTCACCAATTATATTTTTATCTTTACATACTAATATTTTTCCATCATTTTCAATTATATAAGAATCAAAGGGAAATTTTTTATCATCTTTAAAGAACTGGTCATATTTTAATTTTATTTTAACACCTATACTTCCAATAATTTTATCATTTACAATAATAGGATTAATATATTCAGTGATGTATTCATTTATTGATTCGTCATTGGTTATTATTGGATTGGGATTGGAGAAGTAACTACTTCGTGTAATTTTACATTTATAATGTTTAGAATCAACATTTTCATCAATGGTATCAAGCAATGCAATTTCTTTTTTAATATCCCCGGTTATTTTATATACCTTATGTCGTTCAATACCATAAGGTTTATTCCAGCTATCATTTATATAATCTAATTCCCAATCTATCCATATGGAAGAAATTTGATTATAATTTTTTATGATTTCTTCTAAAGCATTATCAATACTATTTATTTTTTCAGCTAATGGAGTATTTTCTAAACTCCTGAACATAATTTGGAGATTCTCAGCTTCATTAAATAATAACTGATAATTATTTTTGCTAATAGAGGCTTCTTTAGACAAGTATTTTTTTTCAATTTCAATTAATTGTTTTTTTGCATTGTTTTCAATTGCTTTTTTAATAAAAAGAGAAAGAGAAATAAATATAATTATCGGTAATGCTACGATATAAAGAAGAAGCCGGGTTTTTATTTTCAATTGGGGTTTCATAATATAATCTAATATTTTTTTTTATCCATTAAAGGTGCAATTTTTAATTAAGTTAAAAATACAAGATAGATAAAATTTGATTGATTTAAAAAAAAAAGCTGACCTTGAAATTGCCAGCTTTTATTATTTATATTAACACAGATTAATAACCTGGATTTTGAGTTAAATGAGGATTTGTACTTATTTGATCAGCAGGAATTGGGAATATATTATAATGATCATCAGCTCCGTTTGGCCTAAAATCAGCTGGATCATTAAATTTACCAAATCTAACTAAATCGTTTCTTCTTAAATTTTCTCCGGCAAATTCTCTTCCTCTTTCAGCACATAATTCATCTAATGTTAATGTTGAAGTAGTATATAATTTTGAAGCATCATCAGGAAATGCCCTGGCCCTTATCTGGTTTACTAGAGCAACAGCTTCATCTGTGGCTACACCTCCATTTTTTCTCATGATAGCTTCAGCTTTCATTAACAATACATCAGCATACCTAAATACAACAAAATCATTCGCTAACTGATAATTTTGAGCATTTGTATAATCATATTTTATATATCTTGCACCTTCATTTTCACCGGCTGATTCTAAAGAAGTTACATCAACTGTAAAATCAAGTGTGTCACCGATTTTTTCTTGAGTGCAATACAATACTTGGCCGCTGGCACTGGTTTGAACACCCACTAACCATTGATCCCTTCTAATATCTGTGGAATCGTATGAACGATAAAATGAAGGTAATGCACACATTCCATCCCATCCACCCTCACTCATATTATATGTTGGGGCACTGCTAAAATGCATGGTCCATAAATGAAGGTTGAACACTTTACCCCAGTCAACTTCTTCCAGATCATCGTAAGGAATTACAAAGATATTTTCTGTCGAGTTTTCATTATTTCTAACAAAATTTGCATAATAATCTTCACTTAATGAATATGTGCCTGAATTAATTACCGAATCACAGGCTTCAATAGTTTCATCCCATTTAGCTTCTCCTGTAAATATTTCAGCATTTAAATAAAGTTTAGCTAGTAATGTAAAGGCAGCATATCGATGAAAACGTCCATATGTCTTTGTGTCAATATTGTTATTTAATAACGGGATCCCTTCAACAAGTTCATTTTCAATGAAATCAAAAACTTCTTTGCCAGTATTGTTCGGTGGAGCATATTCATCCGGCACCTCATAAGTGTCAACAATAGGTATATTACGAAATAAATCTAATCCAACATAAAAATAAAATGACCTTACTGCTCTTATTTCATTTGCTACAGATAATAACGCCTCGTTTTTTTCTTCTACCTGATCGTAAATAGATATAATTTGGTTACAACTCGAAATCCCGGCAGAAAAGTAACCCCATGAATTATTAATAAAATTTTCTTCAGTATTCCATTCATGTTTATGTAAACGTTGAAACATTCCTTCGTTATACCAGTGTGCCCCCCTTGTTGGGATTAATAATTCATCAGTAGATAGTTCATTTAAGGCATAAATACTTTCTGGTACAGGATATCCTTTTAAATTAGTATATGCAGGACCTGCAGCAGCCAAAACCTGCCTTTCTGTTTTAAAGAAATTCTCACTTACAATATCATGATAAACATCAACATCCAAATCTGTACATGATATTAAAGCTACCGCAAAAAATATTGATATATATATTATTTTTTTCATAATTATCGCTTTTAAAATTTAACATTAAATCCAACCATAAAGGTACGCGTACTCGGATAGTCGAATCGGTTATCAATTCCAGGTTCTAATCCTTTTATTGATACCTCAGGATCAACACCGGAATATTTTGTTATGAGAAACAAATTTGTACCGGTTATATAAATACGACTGCTTTTAATCCAGGTAGTATTTTTTAAAGGTAAATTATATCCAAGAGTAATATTATCTATTTTTATAAAGTCACCATTCTCAACATAATAGCTTGAGAAATCAGGGCTATCCCATACTTCTTCATCAAGTGCAGATTTCATCACATTGGAAGGTAAAAAATATGGATTATCATACCAAATGCGTTTTACATTAATAATTTGTTGGCCAAACATTCCGCGACACATGATGGTTAAATCAAAATCTTTATATTTTAACGTTGTTGATAATCCAAGATAAAAATCAGGAATACCATTACCAATTACATCTCTGTCTTTTTCATTTATTGTATCATTTGAAATCCCTGTCTCCGGATCATAGTCTCTAAATATCCATTGTCCGGCTGAATCTAAGCCTTCATATACATAACCATGAATATTTCCAATTGGCTCGTCAACTTCATAAACATGTGTCCATGCACTAATTCCGGGAGGGCCAATATCCCCTAATGTTCTTTTTTCTAAAGTATAATAGTCATTAGAAAGACTCAATAAGATATTTTTTCTATATTCAAAATTGAAATTTACATTCCATGTAAAATCTTCTTTTTGAATTGGTATAGTATTTATACTAAGCTCAACACCTGAATTTCTGAGAGAACCAACATTTTGCCATGTGGTGGAATATAAGTTTGGAGGTGTTGGAACTTCATATAAATCTAATAAATCTTTTGTGTCTCGCCTATATAGGTCAACAGTACCGCCTAATCTTGAGTTCATTATTATCCAGTCAATACCTATATTTGTTTCGTGTTTTGTTTCCCATTTTAAATCAGGGTTAGGATTACTTACCGGTGCGAAACCTTGTAAATACTCTCCTTCATATAAAAATCTTTCAGCATAACCATATCTTACTATTGGAATATAAGGATCATCTAAACCCTCATTTCCGGTAACCCCATAACCTATTCTCAGTTTTAAAAGTTTCAAATGTAAATTGCTCATAAAATCTTCACTGGCAATATCCCAGGCAGCTGAAACTGCCGGGAAATTCCCCCATTTATTATTCTTTCCGAATTTTGAAGAACCTTCACGCCTTAAACTAGCTGATATGAAATATTTTCCGCGGAAATTATATGCACCACGAGCAAAAAATGCAATTAGTTTACTTTCTTTTTTATATGAATCCATAGTTGCTCTACCTTCAGTAAGATATGTTCCTAATCCTAAGTAGTTATAGGAAACATCATCTGTAATAAAATTTGTATTTGAGGCTTCAAAACTTTCAAAAACAAAATCCTGAAAAGAATAGCCTCCTAATAAATTTATATGATGCTCAGTAAATTGTTTTTGCCACTCAATAGTCGACTCAAAAGTATTTGTTGTTTTATTGGCCATCTCACGCTTTGCATAACCATAGGTTCCTGCAACTTCCTGCGCAAATGCATAGCTCGGTGTGTAATGTCCGTTTAAAGAATCGCTAACATTTACACCGATCAATGCTCCTATTTTTAATGCTTCAGTTAAATATAAATCGGTACCTAAATTTACATAATATCGGTTTATTTTATTATCATTTGTTCGTTCTGTTAATAAACCAATCGGATTTTCGTATTGCCATGAACCATCAACTTCGAATAAAGAACCATCAGGATTATATGCTGGTTCAGTTGGATTTCTTTTGATAGTTTGCCGAACAGCATTATAATCAACTGGGTGATAATTGTTAGTAGCCATACCGAGTTGTGCATTAAATTTTAATTTATCATTTAAAGCTGATTGCTGCATGTTTAATCCAATTTTATATTCTTGTTTTGAGGATTCTAATAAAATACCTTCCTGGCTTAAATAGTCAAATGATAATCGATAACTGCTTTTTTG
>CAZBZX010000320.1:0-5569 GCA_964496465.1 uncultured Bacteroidales bacterium | reverse complement strand
AAATAACGTTGTTCTTGTTATATACGGTATAGTAATGGCTCAATTATTAGAACCATACTTAACTCTATTTTTCAATAACGAACCAATTATTATTATTTTCCAAACACTAATTTCAACAATCATAATCTTATTATTCGCCGAATTTCTTCCGAAAACAATCTTTAGGATAAACCCAAATCTGGCGTTAAATTTATTTTATATACCATTATTTATTTTCTACATTATTTTCTATCCCATTTCAATATTTGCAATTAGTATCTCAAATTTTATTCTTAGACATATATTTCGGGTTAAAAATATAAATAGACCTAAACAATATATTTTTGGTAAAATTGATCTTGGATCTTTAGTAAACTTAGAAAATCAGCTAAATCAGCAATCTTTCGAATATGATAACGAAATAAAATATGTAAAGAATGTTCTTGAATTTAGTGAGGCAAAACTTCGAGACTGTATGATACCAAGAAACGAAATAATTGCTTCGGAAATTAATAGCAGCATTGAAGAGCTTAAGTCAAAATTCATTGAAACAGGTTTATCCAAGATAATGATTTATAAAAATACTATTGATAATATAATTGGATATGTGAGTTCAAAAGAATTATTTAAAAATCCTACGAGTATTAAATCGAAGATTAACAATTGCCTAGTTGTACCTGAAACCATGAGAGCTAACAAGTTACTAAATGTATTTATGGAAGAAAATAAGAATATTGCGGTTATTGTTGATGAATTTGGAGGAATATCAGGATTGGTTACAATTGAAGATATTATTGAAGAAATTCTTGGAGAAATTGAAGATGAGCATGATACTGTTGATACTGTAGAAAAACAACTTTCTGATAATGAGTATATTTTGTCAGGACGACTTGAAATTGATTATCTTAATGAGAAATATAAATTAAAAATCCCAGAAAATGAAGAATATGACACTTTAGCAGGATATATTCTTTATCATCATCAAAGCATTCCACATATTGAGGACATAATAACAATTGATAATTTTTCTTTTTTCATCATTAAAGTTAGCGAAACAAAACTTGAACTAGTTAAATTAATTATAAGCGACTGATATATAATTGATTTAGAATTCAAATAATGTATCATTTTTTTTTATTCCCAAATTTGAAAACAATGAATTTTTGTTATCTTCGTAGCCTGATTTTAAAAACATATAAAAATTGATAAATGGCAACTTTACAAAAATTAAGAAATAGAGCTGGATTATTGATATCAGTAGTTATTGGGTTTGCGCTTTTTGCTTTTATATTATCTGATTTTCTTAAAGGGGGAGGCTCTAGTGGAAACAAAAACGATTATAACGTGGCAGAAATTGGAGGGACAAAAGTGTCTTTAATGGAATATCAAAATAAAACTGAATATTTATTAGAAATATCAAAATTATATTCTGGTCAGTCAACTATTGATGATGAAGGCATAGAAAGAATCAGGGAAAATTCGTGGCAACAACTTGTTAGGGAATATGTTCTTAGTGAAGAATACGAAAAACTAGGTATTTCTGTTAATCCTGATGAAGTTTTTGATATGGTACAAGGAAGAAATATTCACCCGTTTATCCAAAACCTTTTTGCTGATCCTAAAACAGGTCAAATAAATACTGCAAATATTATTCGCTTTTTAAAATATATGGATCAGGACCCTACAGGTAATCAAAAAACTTATTGGCTCTTCCTTGAAAATGAAATGATAACTGAGAGAATGTATACAAAATATACAAATTTAATTTCTAAAGGATTAGTAGTTTCAAATCCATATGTCGATCAAATACTTGAAGAAAATAGCAAAAAAATAAATATAGAATATATTGTTGAAAGATTTAGTTCAATTCCAGATAGTGCGATCGAAATATCTGAAAATGATATTAAAGAATATTACAAAAAACATAAAAAAGAATACGAGCAAAATGCTTCAAGGGATATTGAATATGTACTTTTCGAAGTAATACCCTCTGCTGATGATGACAAAGCAGCAAGTGATTATATAAATGATCTAACTGAAGATTTTAAATTGACAGATGAAGATAAAGATTTCGTCAATATTAATTCAGATGTTCCTTTCAATGATAAAAACTTTAAAAATGGTGAATTACCTGAAATAATCAATGATTTTATGTTTAAAGCAAAAATCGGTGAAATTTTTGGACCATATTTTGAAAATAATGCTTACAAAATTGCTAAACTATCAGAGATTAATTATTTACCTGATTCAGTTAAAGCAAGGCATATTTTAGTTGATGCTGGTAGAACAACAGAAAGTGCTGCTAAAGCGGAAACTACAGCTGACAGCTTACTTGAAGTTATTAAAAAAGGAGGGAATTTTGCTGAATTAGCCAAAACTTTTTCAACTGATGGATCAGCTGAAAAAGGTGGCGACTTAGGTTGGTTTAAAGAAGGTCAAATGGTTAAACCATTCAATGATACATGTTTTGAAGGAAGTATAGGAGATATTAAAATTGTTAGAAGTCAGTTTGGATATCATGTAGTTGAAATCCTTGATCAGGCGAAAGATGTTAAAAAAGTTAAAGTAGCTATTGTTGAAAGAATAGTTGAACCAAGTACTCAAACTTACCAGTTCTATTATGGAAAAGCCAACAAATTTGGAAGCACATACAATACTAAAGAATTATTTTCAAAAGGGATTGAAGCTGAAGGATTAACTAAACGGGTTGCCAATGACATAAAAGAATTTGATAAAAATATTCCTGGACTTGAATCTCCAAGAGAATTAATAAAATGGGCATACCAAGCAGAAGTAAATGATTTATCGCCAATTTTTGATTTAGGTAATTCATTTTTAATAGCAGTATTAACCAATGCCCAGGAAGATGGTTATGCAGATATTGAAAAAATTAGAACTATAATTACGAATGAAGTTAAAAAACAAAAAAAGGCTGATAAATTAACTTTAGAGATCAGAGAAAAAATTGAAAAAGTTGGAAACCTTAATGAATTGGCAAATGATCTTAAAACTGATGTTAAACAAGCAAATAATATAAGATTTTCTAATACTTCTATACCTGGTGCTGGATTTGAACCAGCTGTAATTGCCACTGCTTTTGTTCTATCTGAAAATGAAATTTCATCACCAATTAAAGGGAATAATGGAATATATGTGATTACAGTTTCATTAGTTGAAATTAATCCTTTAGGAGACGCTCAAATACAAAAGCAAAGATTAATGATGAATTATCAACAAAGAGCTAATGTTGAAGCTTATAATACGTTAGAAAATTTAGCAGACGTAAAAGATTACAGGGCAAAATTCTATTAAAATTATATTTATAGAAAAAGTAATTAAGCTAATAAAAAAGCCATAAAAAATATATTTATGGCTTTTTTATTTTATAATATTTAAAATATTACTTCAAATATTCATTAATATTAGTTGCTGCTTCTCTTCCTGAAAAAATAGCCCTCACAACTAAACTTGCCCCTGAAGCTGCATCACCAGCTGCAAAGACCTTATCGTTTGATGTTTGATTATTGTTTATTTTAATATTTCCCCTTTGGTCTAATTCCAATTTCAATTCTTCGACAATTCCCTTATGCACAGGATGAACAAATCCCATGGATAAAAACACAAGGTCAGCATCAATTATTTGGTTAGAATTTGGAACCTCCTTCATATTCATTCTGCCATCTTTTCCCTTTTCCCATTCAACCTCAACAAGTTCAATTTGTTTTACTTTCCCATTTGAACCGATAAATTTCTTTGTAGTCAAACTCCATTTTCGTTCACACCCTTCCTCATGAGATGTCGAAGTTTTAAGGGTATTAGGCCAATAAGGCCAGGGATTATTGATATCCCTTTCTTCTAGTGGTTTTGGTAATATTTCAATTTGAGTTATACTTTTAGCCTTCTGCCTGTTTGCAGTACCAACACAATCGCTGCCAGTATCACCTCCACCAATTATTACTACATTTTTATCTTTTGCTAAAATTCTTTCTTTATCAGTAAATGTAATCCCTTCATTAAATCTATTCTGCTGGGTTAAATAATCCATGGCAAAATAAATTCCATTTAATTCCCTGCCTTCAACAGTTAAATCGCGAGGTTGCATTGCCCCAATAGTTAAACAAATGGCATCGAACTGTTTTAAAAATTCGTCTCCTTTAATATCAACTCCAATAAATGAATTACACTTAAATTCAACCCCCTCATCTTTAAATAACTGTATTCTTCTATCTATAACTTTTTTAGCTAATTTAAAATCAGGAATTCCATATCTTAATAAACCTCCAGGTTTCTCATCTTTTTCAAATACTGTTACGTTATGCCCCATCCTGTTTAATTGAGCAGCAAGAGATAATCCTGCCGGACCGGAACCTATTACAGCTACTTTTTTCTCAGTTCTAACTTTCGGTGGACGTGGATACACATAACCATCAATAAAAGCCCTTTCAACTGTTGCAACTTCATTTTCTCTAATTGTAACAGAATCAGAATTTATTGATAAAACACAAGATTTTTCGCAAGGCGCAGGACATACTCTCCCAGTAAATTCCGGCATATCATTTATTGAATGAAGAATATCGCTAGCTTCTTTTACTTTACCCCTATATAAGGCATCTTGCCATTCAGGAATATTACTATGCACCGGACAACCCCAATGACAAAAAGGTACTCCACAATCCATACACCGTGAAGCCTGTAATTTTCTGTCTTCATAATTTAAGGTTTGTTCTACTTCACCGAAATCCATTATGCGTTCATCAGCAGGTCTGTTTCCCGCTTCCTTTCTTTCAACATTTAAAAAACCTTTCGGGTCTCCCATGACTTAATTTTATATTATAATTTTTTATTGTTTATTAATATTTTCTATTAATAATCAGGTTCGAATTGATTTATCTTTTCATCCAGTGCTTTAATATACTCCAATTGAAGGATTTTCTTATACTCAAATGGAGTAACCTGAATAAATTTTGTTAAATATTCATCCCAATTAGTTAAAATTTTATTTGCTATACTACTTTTTGTGTAGTCGTAATGATTTTGAATAAGTTCTTTAAGCTCATTCATATTATGCAAATCTTCAACTAATGACAATTCAACCATGCCCATATTACAGAAATAATCAAAATCTTTATCCTCATCCAAAACATAAGCCAAACCGCCACTCATACCAGCAGCGAAATTCCTTCCTGTTTTCCCGAGAACCACAACCCGTCCTCCTGTCATATACTCACAGCAATGATCTCCAGTACCTTCAATTACAGCTATTGCACCACTATTCCTTACAGCAAACCTTTCTCCCGCATTTCCATGTATATATACTTCACCTTTTGTAGCACCGTAAAGCAATGTATTTCCAACTATTATATTTTCTTCCGGTTTAAAAGCTGAATTCTTAGGAGGTACTACAATTATTTTCCCACCAGATAAACCTTTTGCTAAATAATCGTTTGCATCTCCTTCTAACCGGAAAGTAATACCATTCACGAGAAATGCACCAAAACTTTGTCCAGCTGAGCCATAAAATGTAGCCTTAATGGTGTCTTCAGGTAATCCATCCTCTCCAAATCTTCGTGCAATTTCTCCTGATAACATC
>CAZBZX010000319.1:3561-5598 GCA_964496465.1 uncultured Bacteroidales bacterium | reverse complement strand
TTGCCCTTGCACATCCAATTTGTAATGCCCTTGAAATTCCACTACTACACCAGGTTTAATGGTAAGTGTTGCCCCATCCTCAATATAAATATCCCGTTCAATAAAATACGGTGAGTTGTCTTGGGTCCATATGCCACTTACTAAACTATCGGTAATATTGGTTTGAGATTGTACATTTAATGCTTGCAAAAGGAATAAATATATTATTCCCTGGCTAATTAGGAGGTTAATTAATTTCATAGAATTCAATTTAAGCCCAGGTTATTGATATAATAATTACAATCAAATATAATTATAATATGCAATAATCCAATTTTATATATAGCTTTCCAAAGGTTTCCTACCTTAGGAAAGCATAAGTAGTTTTATTTATCTATATTAGGTGAAAGAAATACATACGAACCATTTGCAAATTTAAACCTAGAGTTTGAAACAATATTAGGAGCAAGAATATGTACTTGTTTACGTTTACCAATTTCTTCAGCCTCTCCTTCCAAAAGAATTCCTACTTTATTTTTAATTTCAAATTCTTCACCTCTTGTAATAATAACTTCACCTTTATTTATCCAGCTTTGAAGTTGTTTTTTCGACATTGTATTGTAAGGTTCCATTTTCTCTAAAAAATTCTCAGCATAACGTTTTCCCGCAATTTCCCATAATTTATTTTTTACTACCGGTGCTTCATTCATCAATTTTGCTAATTTAACATATTTAATACGCAGTGCAGTAACAGGAGATACAGCAGTAACTGTTAACATCCTGGATTGTTCAGTCATAACCTCCATTTCACCAAGTGTAGTTCCAGGTCCAAGTAAGGCCTTAACATCCTCACCTGAAGAAACCCTTGCTGTTCCCCTGACAATAATAAAAACAGCATCAGCAGGAGTACCCACTTTTATTATATCTTCACCCACTGCAAACACTCGTTTTTGAAAATAACCAATTGCCCTATGGAATTGACCTGGATCAAGTTCATGTAACCATGGCACTTCCCATAATACTTCATCCATATCCGGCAACTTAACTTTTGGCGGTTTTTCCATTAATTGCTTCATCCTTATCTCAATACTAGAAACCATTTTTGCCATTTCAGTTGAATCAATCCTGCCATTACCCTGCAATCTTTCAACAGTTTTTAATTCATAATTTAATAACGAGCGAATTGCTTGTCTTGTGGAAATAGCATCGTATATTTCAGGGAAATTTTTTCTTAATATTCTGATAAATGTCAACCCATGAATTCTATTCTCATTTATTTCACTTTCAATTTCAGATAGCTGTGCCATTTCTTCCTTTTTGTCTTCTTTGGCTAAGGTTAAATGCATGCTTTCTACCAGTTTAAGCACTTCCTCCTGAGCTTCAATAAATCCTCTTGCCGAATCGTAACTCACAGAAAGTCGCTCAAAAAAGAAATTTTCAATGATTTTCCCGACGATCGGTAGACCTTGTAATTTATCTAATAGCTTAGGAGTTTTCCACATTTCTTCCAGATCTAATCTGTCCGCTAAAGACATTGAACCACCCTCATCTAAAACTTCTTTTATTTGCTCAGTTAAATTTCTAACAGCAGTGGCTCCGATTAAACCTTCTTTAAATTGATGCCAGTAGCTTGATTTCTCCTTCTCAAGGATTCTTCTCCTTGTTTCAGCCATGGTATCAATTTTAACTTCACCTTCAATTTCAATTTCACCTTCTTTATATAAATATTTATCAACTTCATCCCAATCAGCGTGTCCCATAAACCGGTCATTTTTCATCCTTTCCTTTGCATTATTTGATGATTGTACAATGTATTGATTCGTATTTTTTATCATTAATGCTTTAGCAGGAGGAATTTTCGTTAATCCAAGCTTATCTACTAAAAATTTTATAGTATTTTCATAGATTCCAGCTTTAAGAGAAAAGGAAGCTAGAAGAAGTAAACACAAGACCTTATTTTTCATATACTCTCCTTAAAAAAAAATAAAGGATTTAACTTTTACACTACTTATGTTTTTAATAGCAAGCAGGAATAAAAAAGTCAAGGCAATAAGAACA
>CAZBZX010000319.1:0-3551 GCA_964496465.1 uncultured Bacteroidales bacterium | reverse complement strand
CTCTTCACGGAAAAACGGCCGACCGTCATACTTTAAAAACTGATCTTTAATTTCTCTTGGAATATATTTATCATCCACACCAGCAACAACTAAAGCTAAGGCTAAGCCAATTGCGCCTCTCAAAGCTCCATACCAAACAACATAGGCATCCTTTTTAGGAAGGCCATACCCCGCTTTCCTCATTAATGGATAATGTAATGCAATAACAATGGCCCTAACAATATGAATTCCAATATATAAAATGCCTAGTATAATAAAATCGTTTGCCGTAAAATTTGTACGTTGGGCAATAACCATTCCAACAATAATAAAAATTAGCGTATTTGCAATAAACGCTGCTAATTCCCAGAATTCATGAAGAAAGTGTTCTACTTCCGGGCTGATTCTAGTTCTCCCTCTACCAGCCATTGACAACCCAAAGGCAACTAAACCCAACACTCCTGACACATGAAGAAAATGCTCAGCAACAAAAAATGTAAGATACGCTGCAGCAATTATCACGCTAATTTCAACCAGCGCGTCATTAAATACTTTTCTTACCCATGAAATGGTTAATATTCCTATAATTATACCAATTCCTATACCACCAACTGATACCCAAAGAAACTGAACTACGGGTGACATCGTTGCAACATTACCAGTTAAAGCCAAAAAGAATACCATAAAAAATACGATGGCTGTACCATCATTTAACAGTGATTCTCCTTCAATTAAAGTCCCTAATTTTTTACTTGCGCCTAAATCTTTTAGAAGCGCCACAACTGCGACTGGGTCTGTTGCACTAATAACAGCACCAAACATTAATGCAATACTCCATCCCCAATTATTTAATCCTAATCCTAAAATATCTAATCCAATTACCAAGGCTCCTGTTAAAAACAGGGCAACCAAAATACCTGGAACTGCGAGCAGAAATGCGTTTGTTGATATTTTTCTAAAAGTATAAACATCCATTGCAAAGGCAGCCTCAAAAATTAAAGTAGGCAGAAAAACATATAGAATTACATGCGGATCAATATTCCCTGCCCATTCGATAGCTTTTCCAATAGATTCAACTCCAGAACTTCCTGTAAAAACTCCAGCTCTGGTAATAATTCCAAGAATTATACCAATAATTAGCAAAGATGCCGTATACGGTAAAAAGAACTTTTGTAGCAATTGTCGGGTTGCTGCACCAATAATTAGTGCAATAATTACAAAAAACAGCGGTGACATATCAGCTCCATGGCTTTCACCTTCATGTTCTTCACTTTCTAAATGAACTGCTTCTCCTGAATCAGTATGTTCTCCTTCATTTACAGCAGCATGATGAGATTCTTCCTCACCAACTGCTGAGGCTGTTTTTTCATGCTTATCATGAGCAACTATTTCTTTTTGCGTTTCTTCATGGTCATTTTGTTTAGCATTGACCAAATATGTGTTTGTAATAAATGTGGCAATTACAAAAATAATAATTATTATGGGTATGCGCATAAGTTTAGTCATGGCGTTTTCAATTTAGGGTTCATTAAATTTTGAACGTTAAAATACTAATTTTTTTGCTGAGATTTAAAGAAATACGAAGATTTTGATAAAAATTGATATTATATTGATGAATTTTAATAATAAAAATAGTTAGTGTTTTACTAATGGCTCAAGCAGATATTCCAATCCATTTACTTTAATTTCGAGCATAAGTTGAAGGAAATTGCCAAGTTTACCTTTTGGAAAACCTTTACTTTTAAACCAGATTAAATAAGGTTCAGGCAAATCTTTTAGATACCTCCCGGTATATTTACCAAATGGCATTTTATAATTTGCTAGTTCTATTAAAATTTCATTTTTATTCATAATCCAACGCAACCTTTTTATAATAATTTTATCTTAGTTTTAAATAAAATCTATTTATTATGAAAAGAATAAATATATATCTTTTAGGGTTAATTGCAATAATTATTATTTGCATATCTTGCGAAAAAGACACTAAAGTAATTGACCATGCTATTATACCATTAACTTTTTCAGAGAAAGAAGTAATTGAATCTTCAAATAATTTTAGTATTGAAATATTCAAGAACATCTCTTTAGATACTAATGACAATGTATTTATATCACCTCTAAGTATTGGTATGGCTATTGCAATGACATATAATGGTTCGGCAGGAGAAACAAAATCTGAAATGGAAAAAGTTCTGGGTTTTGAAAATGCTGATTCAAACAGCATAAATACAGCATATAAAAATATTTATAATAATCTGCTGAGTTGCGATGAAAAGGTTGAATTGTTGATAGCAAACGCAATTTGGTATAAACAGGAATATTCAGTTAAAGAAACATTTAAAAGTATTATTGAAGACAGTTATTATGCTGAAATAAGTCCAATAAACACCATTGATCCATCTTCAAAAGAAATCATAAACTCATGGGTTGAAGAGAAAACAAATAATAAAATTAAAGACTTAATAAATGAAGTAAAACCTTCTGATGTAATGTTTTTAGTAAATACTATTTATTTTAATGCAATTTGGAAGTATGAATTTGATAGTACACTGACTTTTGATGGAAAATTTTATCTTGAAAATGGAAGTGATATTGACTGTAAAATGATGAGAAAGTCGAAAGTGGATTTAAATATTTTTAAAAATACAACTTTTACGCTTGCTGAATTACCGTACGGAGATGGTTTATTCAATATGGTTATTCTTTTACCATCAGAAGACAAAACTGTGAACGATATTATTGAATCGATAAAAACAAGTGAATTGGATAGTTTTATAAATAATTCTTCAGCCAAGTCAGTTGATTTGGAAATACCAAAGTTTAAAATGGCATATAAACAAGATTTAAATAGTGTATTAATAACAATGGGAATGCCTACTGCTTTTAGTGATGAAGCTGAATTTCCAAATTTATTTAATGAAATAAACAGTAAATTAATAATTAGCCGTGTAAAACATAAAACATATATTGAAGTGGATGAAAAAGGAACTGAAGCAGCAGCCGCAACAGCTGTTGTTATTGAACTAACTGCACTTCCAGAGAATGAAGTATTATTCTTGAATAAACCGTTCATCTTTTTGATACGCGAAAATACTACTGGTGTAATATTATTTGCCGGAAAATTAATGCAACCGATAAATCAGTAAGCAGTAATCGGTAATCAGTAAGAAGTAATCAGTAAGAAGTAATCAGTGAAAAGTGGACATTATTGTTTTTACTTTTTACTTTTATTAAGTGGTATATTCCGAGTTAAATCTTACATATTCTTCACTTAAATCAGATCCCCAGCCAACAGCTGAAGAAGTTCCCATATTAAGACTTAGTTTAATGTGAATATTAACGGCCCGCATCATTTTTTTTAGTCTGGTTAGTTTAATATAAGTGGGCATTCCTTTATCTAATAATTGAAGGTTATCGCGTGTTCCAATGAATAAATCTATTTTATCCGGATCAAAATTTACTCCTGCTCTTCCTGCTGCAGCAATAATTCTTCCCCAGTTAGGATCGCGTCCATAAATAGCAGTTTTAACGAGTGAGGAATTAGAAATAGTACGAACAATTTTTCTGGCACT
>CAZBZX010000318.1:0-5602 GCA_964496465.1 uncultured Bacteroidales bacterium | reverse complement strand
CAGCACGCTAGCCCCCGGCAATTAAATATACCTGCTGTTATGTGGTGTTTTTGTTTGAGCGTATTTTTATTTTTTTACATGATATGGAAATTCTTCTTCAAAGAACGAATAAGCATATCCCAAAATATGAATCTTAAAACCTCCTATGCCTTGCGTGTTTCGTCTTTAATGCGTTGAATATGTCCTCGGCCTAATCCTTTAACTTCGCAACCCAGTTGAAAATATCGCCGAATTTTATCATCCGATAATATTCCAAAACAATCAATTATTGCAGCAGGCTGACCAATTTTTTTTACAACTTCATTAGGGTCTAAATCAATATATGCCTCATGGCGAACAGCAAAGATAACTGCTTCTGCACCATCTAATGCCTTATTTAAATCCTGCTCAATACGAATATCTTTCAATTTTTCTTGGTTGCGAAAGAATCGTGCTTTGCTTTGTCCTACATCAGGATAGGTGTCTTGTTGTTCAAATTCCCACCAATGTTCTACATATGGATCATGTACTCTAATTTCAGCACCCATTTCAGCAAGTTTTCGAATTACAATTTCTGAACCACTATAACGGGTATCCCCAACATCCTCACGATAAGCTGCACCGAGCACCAAAACATCTGATGCGGCAATCGGTTGGCCCATATTGCGCAGTGCATCGCGTGTTAGCTGTCCTACATGTAAGCCACGAGTATCATTTATATCAATTGCTATGGGTGTAATTTTAAAAATATCATCATCAAAACCAAGAATATGCTTATAAGCCCAAATACCTAAACCTCCATCCTTCGGTAGACAATACCCACCTATTCCAGGTCCTGGAAAAATAATATTACTATGTGTTGGCCGTACTTTAATTGCTTTTATTACTTTAACCAGATCAACACCATTACGTTCAGCATATAAACTCCATTCATCCAAAAAAGCAAGAATAGTGGCCCTATAACTGTTTTCAATAATTTTAGCTGTTTCTGACTCTATAGGCCTATCCATAACTGTTAAGGGATATTCATCAGTATTCAGTACTTCATTTAAAAATTTTACTACTTTTTGCTTTGCTTCTTTATTTATACCACTACAAACGCGCCAAAAATCGCGTATACTGGCTACATAATCACGTCCAGGCATAACCCTCTCATAACTATGGGCCAATAAAGGATCGGATTCAATTCCTCGTTTTTTAAATACCTTCTTCATTATTGGGTAAGCAACCTGCTCGGTGGTTCCGGGAGCTACTGTGGTTTCTATTAAAACAAGCGCATTGTGCGGAATATGCTCAGCAATAATGCTAATGGAAGCCTCCAGGGCAGCCATATCTGTCTGACCGGTACGAACATTACCCAAATCCTCTTTTAGATAATCACATTGTACATCAACTACAACAACATCAGCCAGTTTCAATACATCATAAGTAAATGTTGCTATTAAAGTTTTTTTCTCGTTAACACAACGTGCAATCATAGGATCAACTTCGGGGTCTTCAGCTTTTACAGGAGAAACACCACGATTGAGCATAGGAATTTTCCAAAAGCTTCGTACACTTGGACGTTGCATCCCAATCACAAATTTTGAAGGCTGACCTTTTTCATCAACTGTGTCAGCCACAATAGCAGCCATTACAGCTCCAACAAATCCTACACCCATAACTACAACAATCTCACGATTCTTAGCTCTCTCCTGATCACAACGTTTCTTAAGTTTTTCAAATTCGATCTTATAATCTTCAGATTTTGGTAATGGAAACTGTTCTCCATTCGGACTAATTGAATATTTTTCATTCATAATGTCTAGATATTTTAACCTAAGTTAATAAATTATATATTATATACATATACTAATTAAAAAAAATCTTAATAGTGCCAAGCTAACCGATATAATGATGTAATGCCCGTTATCCCATATACTCATTCCCCACTTTACGCGCACGTTCTGGTTTATCGAGGTTGATACCGATTGCGAGACCGATTTCTACCAATAAGTTCCAACCGGCGCTTAAGAATACATAAGGGTTCATATCCCCTGCCGAGGATAAGCGAATGGTTGTGAAAGGGGTATCTCGATCAGCAATAGCAATCACTTTAAGTCCAACTCCTTTGGCCAGTACTTCCTGAAATTTTTCAATTTCTTCGTCGATAGGATCTATAACAAATACAATATCATTTTTGTCCATAACTTCTTCAATTCCATGAACAGCATAAGTACCTTCGAGGAAATCCGATTTTTTTCGGGTAATCTCATTGGTTTTAAGAGTTAATTCTTCAGCAACACCATCATTATAACCTGCAAAATAAATCGTCGGCGCTTTTACTGCAAGGTTAACAATCTCCTTACTGATGGGCATGATAAGGGCTTCCTCAATTAAAGCTGCTAATTTTAAACAATCAGAGGACTTATCTATATCCTTAATGTGCCATAGAATAGATTCATAAAACAGTGTTTGCTCTATAACGCTTTTTGTAGCAGCAACTGCCTGTTCCCAACCACAATTAAGAACGAATGTTTTCTTACATTCCTTTTCTAATAAGGTATCATTGTTTGCAGTCAATGCAAATCGATTATCATTGCCCATTGCAGCAAGTTTTTTTGCAAGCAGGACAACTTCTTTGGTACGTCCGGAATTAGAAGCACAAAAAACGGCTAATTTCGACAGATCATATTGTGCTGATTGACGTGAACCATCCGTGAAAATAGACAAGTCTAGTCCCCACTTTAACGCTTGACGAATGGCATTTTTAGCTGGAAAGATACGGCTTGAGCCTTCTCCTGTAAGTAGAAGTTTACCTGCAGATTTTATCTTTCCAGCTACATCTTTGGTCTGGTTCGGATTGAATTTTTTAACTACTTCGACAGTCTGCATCATTTCCTGAACCAAAGCATACTTTGAATATTTGATATCTTTTAAATTCATAATTTTCTCTTTTTTAGATAGTTTATACTTACAATTGATTATTATATTATATTATATTAAATCTAATTTCTCTTTTTTATTTCTTCTGCTAGTAATTTAAAATCTTCAGTTTCCTGCTTTACCTGAATAATAAAGCTGTTCTCATCAATAGTTCCTATTGCAGCTGTCATTTCATTCATATTTCTATAAGTTGCTTGCCTGAATGGATTGTCATAATCCTTCTTTCGTGTAATATACACCTGGTCACAAACATATTTTTGAATGATCACTGCTTTATCCAGGGCTGATTTCCATTCAGTTTTTGTAAGATTTTCTGTTCCGGATAATTCACAAAGGGTTGCAAATGCATGTTTTTGTTTGTCAGAAGTATATTTTACCCAAAGATCATCATACCTGCTGTGGATATCTTTCCAGGTATCTAATACACCAGCACCAATATCAGACCGAAGTTTATCCAAATCACTTTTTTGCATAATCTGTCCACCCATATTAACCCATTCATGTTTTCGTTTACTTTTCAGATCTTTACACATAGTTGAGAATGTAGTCTTTGGATGTGAACTCATGTATGTCATCAGATTTTTCATGGCATAATAGTGCAATATATCTCCATAAGCATGATATGCTCTATATGGTTTTAAAATCAGTACGTTTCGTTTGGTATTTTCCATGTTTTCACCCAATACTTCCAGTTCATTAACTAATTCTTCTTTGCCTGATAATAGTTTCCGTCCCAAATTAACCAGATCATTGTCGTTCTTAACCTTGTTTGCTCCACCCTTTTGCCTCAAACTTGCTTTAGCCGTCCAAATTTCCAACAACCTGCGGGCATGGATTATTTCTTCTACAGTGTCGGGTGCAAATGTTTCAAATTCAATCTTTTGAACTTTATTTACTCGTTTGTCACGACTCTGGAATTTCCAGGAATTACGGGCTAAAGCATACATATTATACATCCACCAGAATGCAGGCATTACTTCCAGTTGATCCTTTGATGGATTGTTATTAAGCAGCGAAAAGGGAAAAGGAATATCAAGTTCTGCCGGGTAATCAGCTTTAGAAAGTAATACAAATGATGCAAATCGGCTTGAATGCTTTAAACTGGTACATAATCCTGGCCAAAATCCCCGGCCTGCCTGAATTTCGTTGTCGTTAGTGCGGCTATTATGATTGGAACCAATTGTTGCGCCAGCTGCTAAATTGCTTTGTCCCATAAGTACAGAGGCAACAAGAAAAGAATTATTATGATGCTGCTCGTGTGCCGGAAAAATTAAATTATTCAAGACTTCACAACAAGAGATGGTTGAATTATCTCCTAAAAATGAATGGATCAGCCTGGCCCCGTATTTCAGGCTAGAATTATTGCCCAGAATAAATTTTACAGCTTTACAACCATAAAATATATGACAACCATGACCGATGATACCGTTCACTAGTTCCACCCCTTCTCCAATTTGTGTAGGTTCTTCTTCAGAAGAATTGATGGTCAGGTTTTTTAGCTTATTAGCCCCCTTAATATAACTATTTGAACCAATCTTAACATCCTTCAGGATGCTGGAGTTTTTTATCACACAATTATTACCGGTTGTGCCATAATAACCACGACGATAGTCCATGCTGTTTTGGGTTATTTTTTTAAGATTTTCCTGCAGAGGTTTGTCATCAACATACTTTGCCCACAGATAGGCATCGGCAGTGATCATTCCGTCAAAAGGGAGGACCCTGCGGCAGCCTGTTTCGTTCATCAAATCAAGCCAGGTGCGGACATTTTCCGGTTCACCTTCTTTCAGAATGCCATTGCCAAATTTCGCGTGGTCCGTTGTGTGCATTTCCTCTATATTGAACAGGATTGATCGGTCACCAATAATATAATGGGCCAGGTAGTGAACATTATGAACAGCCACATCATCACCAATATCGCACGAGATGATAAGACTGTTCGTAATACCCGATGGCACTCTCAGGTCATGATGTTGCAGGATAACATGCCGCAACCTTCCAATTCTTACAATCCCGAAGAACCGTGTGTTTTTAATTTGGTTTGTATCAAACTCGTCTGTAACCAACAATTCATCCCAATTATCAGCAGTATTATCATTTTTTACTAGTCTTTCAATCTCATCTGACTGCAGTTGCCGCCATCCTGCTTTTGGAGGGATGGTCTGTTTGTTTCGTTGATAGTATTCATCTTTATCTTTGGGAAGATATTCTAAAGGAATAAAATTCTTGCCTACGTTTTCCGGGGATACAATTAATACTCTATCCATAGTGTTGTTAAATTTGTAATATTATTCATCAGTTTTTCATCCGTTCAATAATTACTCAATATGCAATACTGCAAGTAAATAATAGACTTAAGTTATGAAATATCTTATCACTATTACTTCAAAAGTAAATTATTTTTAAAACAGAAAAAAATATTTCTAATTTTTTCTGTTGCTTGTTCCTCAGAATAATTTAAATCCTTAATTGTTTTTATATTAGTTGAAAAACTTTGCGTATCACATAACACATATTTTTGCTATAATGGTACTTTAGTTCTTTCTTGTATAAATGTAATCGCGAAATTTTTGGTTAGTAAGGTGGTCGGATGAGGATTTTTTGTGTTATCAATTTCCATTTTTAATACATCGAAACTTTAAAATGCCACACAACGGTCCTCGTGTAAAATTTGGGCGGGTGTGAATCCGACAAACTT
>CAZBZX010000317.1:0-5604 GCA_964496465.1 uncultured Bacteroidales bacterium | reverse complement strand
CTTTGATGCTGATATGAAGGTATTCGAAAGAATTGGTGAAATAAAAAATTACATCTCTTTATTAAAAAGAAATAAATCTGTAATTGGATTTGTTCCAACAATGGGCGCATTGCATAATGGACATATATCATTAATTAATGAATCTCAAAAAAAATCTGACATTACCATTGTTAGCATATTTATCAACCCAACTCAATTCAATAAACAAGATGATTATATAAAATATCCTAGAAATTTTGAGAAGGATATAATCCTATTAAAAAAAAATTCTTGCGATGTATTATTTATTCCATCTGAAAATGAAATGTATCCTGAACCTGATAATAGAATATTTGAACTTGGATATCTTGATAAAGTAATGGAAGGGAAATACAGGCCAGGTCATTTTAATGGTGTTGTACAAATTGTAACAAAACTATTTGATATTGTTGATGCTGATTATGCATTTTTTGGAGAAAAAGATTTTCAGCAATTAGCAATTATAAAAAAAATAACATCCGAATTAAATTATAAAATCCAAATAATACCTTGTCAAATAATTCGCGAACCAGATGGCCTGGCAATGAGTTCAAGAAATCAGTTATTGAATGCAGAATCAAGAAAAATTGCAAACTTCATTTATAATACCCTTATAGAATCAAAAGAAAAATCATTTGAATTTCATGTTGAAGATTTAAAAAGTTGGGTTATTACAAAAATTAAAACAAATCCTTTATTTGAAATTGAATATTTTGATATCATTAATGATAAAACGTTATTATCAATAAAGAATTGGGATGAAAGATGTGGTAAAATTGGGTGTATTGCAGTTTGGCTAAATGGGGTACGTTTAATAGATAATATAAAATATAATTTGTAATTTTGTAATATGTTTATTGAAATTGTAAAATCGAAAATACACAGGGTTACAGTTACTGAATCTAACCTGAACTATATTGGTAGTATTACTATTGATGAAGATTTAATAGATGATGCTAATTTAATTCCAAATGAAAAGGTTCAGGTTGTAAATATTAATAATGGAGAAAGGCTTGATACTTATGTAATTAAGGGAAAGAGAGGTTCAGGAACTATTGGTATAAATGGTCCGGCTGCAAGAAAAGTAGCTGTTGGGGATATTATAATAATAATCTCGTATGCATCAATGGAATTCGAAGAGGCAAAAAAATTCGAACCTGTTATTTTATTTCCAGATACTGCAACAAACAAAATTATCTAGACTTTTCATTTATTACAATTCCAATAATTTTTTTAACTTTCCAAAAAACTATACACAATTTTAAAATATATGGATAAGCTTCAATTTGTTAAAAATAAAATAATTACAGTTGATGATATTAAGTATAAAAAATCATTGTGGAAATTCAAAGAACAAAAAATTGTATTTACGAATGGGTGTTTTGATATAATTCACAGAGGGCATATTGAATATTTAGCCAAAGCATCATCTTATGGTAATATTTTAGTTGTTGGATTAAATTCAGATAAATCAATAAAAAAAATCAAAGGTGTTAATCGGCCAATAATTGATGAAAATTCAAGGATTTTAACCCTGGCTTCCTTACAATTTGTTAACTATATTATTTTATTTAATGAAGAGACTCCAATAAATTTAATTGAGGCAATTAAACCAGATATATTAATTAAAGGGAGTGATTATAAAAAGGAAAAAATTGTTGGATATGATATTATAAAAAATTCAGGTGGCGAAATAATTACTATTAATTTTATTGAAGGTTACTCGACAACTTCAATAATTGATAAAATTAAAAAGATGTAATGGCAAAAATTAAATCTGAATATGTGTGTCAGAGTTGTGGAGCAAAATCACCAAAATGGATAGGCAAATGTAATTCATGTGGAGAATGGAATACCTATGTAGAGGAAATTATTTCTAAACCTGCAGCTAAATCAAACTTTGGTATTATCCAATCATCAAATTCACCATTATTATTAACTGATCATAAAGTTAGAAAAGAAGAGAGAATATCAACAAACAATAAAGAATTTAATAGAATATTAGGTGGAGGATTAGTATTAGGTTCTGTTGTTCTAATTGGTGGAGAACCAGGAATTGGAAAATCAACACTTGCTTTACAAATAGCACTAGGTTTAAATTCTATTAAATCGTTATATATATGCGGAGAAGAAAGCATTAGCCAGATAAAACTCAGGGCAGACAGAATTGGAAATGAAAATGAGAATTGCTACTTTCTGAGTGAAACATCACTTGAAACTTTGATCTATCAATTTGAACAATTCAAACCTGAACTAATTTTTATAGATTCAATACAAACTCTACAAACAGAAACTATCGAATCTTCACCAGGAAGTATTTCACAAGTGCGTGAATGCACAAATAAGATATTAAAATATGCTAAAATTACCTCCACACCAGTCATTTTAATTGGCCATATTAACAAAGAAGGTAGTATAGCCGGGCCAAAAGTGTTAGAACATATTGTTGATACAGTCTTATATTTCGAAGGTGATAAAAATTATTTGTATAGAATATTAAGGTCGACGAAAAACAGGTTTGGATCAACTTCCGAAATTGGAATTTTTGAAATGTTAAGTGAAGGTTTAAAAGAGGTTGAAAATCCATCTGAACTCTTAATTTCACAGTTTGATGAAAAATTAAGTGGCACTTCAATAGCTGTAACTATTGATGGAATAAGGCCATTTTTAATTGAAACACAGGCCTTGGTAAGTTCAGCAGTTTATGGTATGCCTCAGCGATCCTCAACTGGCTTTGATATACGAAGGCTAAATATGTTATTGGCAGTTTTAGAAAAAAGAGCCGGTTTTAAATTAGCATCGAAAGACGTTTTTTTAAATATTGCCGGTGGTCTTAAAGTGAATGATCCAGCTATTGATTTAGCTATAATTGCAGCTATCTTATCCTCAAATGTTGATATTTCGCTTGGTAAAAGCACATGTTTTGCAGGTGAAATTGGGTTAACAGGAGAAATAAGACCTGTTAGTAGAATTGAACATAGAATTGCTGAAGCAAAAAAGCTTGGTTTTAAAAGAATGCTAATTTCGAAATACAACATGAAAAACATAGACAAAAATGGCACTCTCGAAATAATAGGTTTAAATCGCGTTGAAAATGCTGTGAAAGAGCTTTTTGGTTAATATAATATCATTCATTCAGACATTTGATATTACTTTAATATTTATTTATTAATATATCTAAATTATAATGTCGAATTCAAAAAAAATATCAAAACCCGATTGGTTAAAAATAAACTTAACTACCGGAAAAAAATATTTAGATGTTAAAAAAGCAGTAAACGAACATAATCTTCATACTATATGCAGCAGTGGAAAATGTCCAAATTTAGCTGAATGCTGGGGAAAAGGAACAGCCACATTTATGATTTTAGGCGAAATATGCACCCGATCATGCAAATTCTGCGCAACAAAAACAGGGAAACCATTGCCTTTAGATAAAGATGAACCTAAAAAAATTGCAAATTCTATTAAAATTTTAAATTTAACCCATTGTGTTATCACATCAGTCGACAGAGATGATTTACCTGATGGAGGAGCTAAGCATTGGGCAACTACAATTAAATATATTAAAAAAGAAAATCCTGATACAACAATCGAAGTATTAATACCTGATTTTAATGGTGATTTAGATTGCTTAAATCAAATTATAATTTCAAAACCTGATATAATATCACATAATCTGGAAACAGTTAAAAGATTAACTTCAAAAATAAGAAGTAAAGCAAAATATGATTTAAGTTTAAAAATAGTTGAATTTATCTCTAATTCAGGAATGATTTCTAAATCTGGGATTATGGTAGGACTAGGAGAGACAGAAAATGAAGTTTATGAAACTTTAAATGATTTACAAAATGCAGGATGCAAAATTGTAACCATTGGCCAGTATCTACAACCTACTAAAAATCATTGGCCGGTTTTTGAATATATTCATCCGGAGAAATTCCAAAAATATAAAGATTATGCCTTATCAATTGGTTTTGAAAAAGTTGAAAGTGCTCCACTTGTCAGGTCATCATATCATGCAGAAAAACATATTTTAAAATAGAATAAATACTTGTAAATGAATAACTTAGAAATTGAAGATTTAGGTTTAATTGAATATAAGCAAGCCTGGAATTACCAGGATAAAATATTTAACGAGCAAATTAATAAAAAAAATAAAAACGAAAGTACTACTAACTGCTTGTTGCTTTGTGAGCACCCTAGTGTTTATACATTAGGGAGAAGTGGTAACCAACATAATCTCCTTATAAATAATATTCAACTAAAAGAAAAAAGAGTATCCTTTTATAAAACAAATAGAGGAGGTGATATTACTTATCATGGACCAGGTCAAATTGTAGGATATCCAATAATTAACCTTTCTGAATATTCAATTGGATTAAAAGAATATATAAATAAAATTGAAGAAGTAATAATTAATTTATTACTTCACTATAATATAATAAGTGAACGCTTAGAAGGAACTACAGGTGTATGGATTGATACTAACAAACTTAACAAAACAAGAAAAATTTGCGCAATAGGAGTTAAAAGCAGCAGGTATATTACCATGCACGGTTTTGCTTTAAATGTAAACACCGACCTTAGCTTTTATAATTATATTAATCCATGTGGTATAACAGATAAAAAAGTAACTTCAATGGGAAAAGAGTTTGGTAAAATTTTCGATATCCAAGAAGTTAAAAATACCCTAATAATTGAATTTGAAAAAATATTTAATTAAGTTGAAATCCAACTTTTTTCATATATTGCAATAAAATGTATTAAATTACATTAAATTGTTTAATTTTATTGTTTAAATAAACTTAGTAGAAATCTTTCAACCTGCCATGCAGAAGATATACGATTTTATAAAAGAAACGTTAAGTAATGAAATAGCAACAAGTGGATTCCCTCTGATTTATAAAGGGCAACTTACACACGAAATTACAAAGCTATTTACAAATATGGCAGAAAAAAAAATTGAAGAACAGAATATTGATATAAAAGTTAAGCGAAAAGTATTTCATGTAATGGTAGAATTTTTACAAAATATTACTAAACATTCTGACGATTTCGACGATGAAAAAAATCCGATTGGAAATGGTATATTTATTGTTGGGGAAGGAACAGGGAGTTATTATGTTATGACAGGAAATAAAGTAAAAAAAGAAAAAGAAAATTCATTAAAAAATAGAATAGATACATTAAACACTTTAGATAAAGAACAATTGGACGAAATGTTTAAAAAGCAGATGAAAGAAGGAAATATTACTAGTAAAGGTGGAGCGGGTTTAGGATTGATTGATTTGGTTCGAAAAACTAGTAGTAAACTAAAATATGAATTTATCCCAATAGATAATAATGAAACTTATTTTATTATAGCAATTAATATCCCTTACTAATCTTTAATCTAATATTCTTCCAAATATTCATTATATTCTTGATATTCGTTATTCATTTCATCCTCATATTTATTACAATCTAATTCAATATTGAAATTTTTAGGTTTTTCAAAGTTTTTCTTTGTAAAATTCAATTCTTTATCTTCATAAAGTTTTTTCATATATCCAGCCCAAATAGGCATTGCCATTCTCGCACCTT
>CAZBZX010000316.1:0-5667 GCA_964496465.1 uncultured Bacteroidales bacterium | reverse complement strand
ACCAAACGGTTTGTGCCAGTAACGATGGTATTATTGAAGTAGATGCTGTAGCAGAATATGGAGAAGAATTCTCTATTGATGGTGGATTTACCTGGGAAACCTCAGGCATGTTTACCGGATTGGGAACTGACGAATACTATGTAGCTGTTTCAAATTTCTTTAATTGTATCAGTTACGGTGATACCCTGGATATAGCTGCCGGAGATGCTCCTCCAAGACCAATAAAAGAACCATATGATTCAATTTACTGCTTTGAAGAAATAAGCAGCATGACCGACCTGGAAGTAAGCTCTGGTTCAGGTGGTGGAGGGACTTTTTATTGGGTATCAGAAGGCGATACAACCCAAAATACATCCACACTTTCCCCTGAACAGGAAGTTGGTATAAGGGCATACAGGGCGTATGAATTTAAAGGCGGATGTAACAGTTTGCCTACTGTATTCAACATTACGGTATATGATGAAACACCCGCTCCGGTTGCTTCTGATGTAATCCTTTGCTACGGGGATGTGGTTCCGGATCTTTATGCAGACGGCGATAACATTGAATGGTTCAGGAAAAGTGGTAGCTTTTATTACATTCAGGATACCGGTAATTACTTTACTACCGGACGAACCAATGTTGGTACGTATGATTATTATGTAAGGCAAACCCAAAATAATTGTCCCGGGCCATACCTGAAAGTTACCTTGCGCATTAAATCAAGACCAACTCAACTTAATGTAAGTAATAAAGAAATTTGCTATGGCATTACTAATCCAACATTTACTGCTAGTGGTACTGCAGTTCAATGGTACCAGTTAACCGACAGTACTATTGTAGGAACAGGTAATAACTTTACACCATCCGATGTAGCGGTTAATCTCTATGAATTTTATGTAACCCAAACAGTGGATGGTTGCGAAAGTACTCCATCCGATTTCGATTTTGAAATTAAATACAGGCCTGGAGCACCCATAGCTAGTGATACGTTTACCTGTGAAAATATAACACCAAAACCATTGCTTTCAGCAACCGGTGAAGTTGGTTGTACCTATTTATGGTATTATGAAGGTTCCTCATTAACTGATGGAGCTGTCTTAGGCCCTGAATGGAGGTATATTGAAGACACCAGTACGTTTGAAGTTTCGCAATGGATTGATGGTTGCGAAAGTCCGAAAACAACTGTTACCCGAATTGTTTATCCGCAACCTAACCCGCCTGGTGCAACTGATGAAGAAATTTGTAAAGATGAACCCTCAACATTATCTGCTACAGGGGATGCGGGAACAACCATAGAATGGTATGATAATTTAGGATCAATGCTCCTTTCAACCGGAAGTACATATACTACAAGCGATGTAAATGTGGGTTCTTACCCTTATAAAGTACGACAAGAAAAAAATACGTGTACCAGTAATTTTGTGACGGTGTATTTAATTATCAGGTCTGTTCCGGTTATTTCTTTAGTTTCGTCAACTGATGAGACTTATTGTACTGCCATGAATGGAACAATTACTATTTCAGCAGATGACCCAGGTCCTGATGATGCATCAAGCTTATGGTATTCTATTTATAGTGGTAGCGATTCTGTTCAAAACAGTGGTTCATTTACTGGATTAAGTGATGGGGTTTATCCTACAGCTGTGCGTAACCAATATGGCTGTGAACAGCTTGGCGACACTGCCATATTAATTGATGGTGGCGCTCCGGACACACCAGATGCCGGTGATGATGCTATTTACTGTGCGGATGATAATTTTTCCAATATGTGGGCTAGTGGTGGTAGTAGTAGCTTTAAATGGTACAGAACCAATATGTTGACCCTTTTGGACTCCAATATAAATATTTACAAACCAGATAGCATTATTGGAACAACTACCTATTGGGTAACCGAAAGCTCAGGGGATACCTGCGAGAGTTCTCCGGCACAGGTAGAGATTACTATAAATGCCTTACCGGAAGGAAATGTGACCGGAACTGACTCCATTTGTAGTAGGGAATCAGCAGATATTACCATCGAGCTTAGCGGTCAGCCTCCTTTTAACTTTGTATTGAGCGATGGAAAAGGAAATACCCAAAACATAACTACTTCAGATACAATTTATACCATTAGCAAATCAGTTGCCGGCAATTATCATTTAACTTCATTAAGCGATGCTAATAGTTGTACTGCGCAGGAATTAGGTGATACTGCCCGCATTGTAATTACGCCTTTGCCAGCTCCATTTATAACACCGGCCAGTCCATATGAAATCTGTAAAAACAAATCGGTAACCTTAAATGGAAATCCAAGCAGCGGTACCGGAGCATATACATTGCACCAATGGACAGGCGATATAAGTGAAATAGACAGAACTGATTCGTCTGTAGTACTATTTGAATCCGATTTCCCTACCACCTATGAATTGGTATATCGTGTTGTTGACCAGCAAGATTGTGCAGGAACCGACACCATTTCCATTACAGTAAATAATAATCCAACAGCAGCAATTAGTCCGGCATCTCCTGCTTATGTTTGTGCTCAAGAAGACCTTCAACTAAAAGGAAATCCGTCGGGCGGACAAACTCCTTACATACACTTATGGTCTGGTGACACACCAGGCGGTATGAGCAAAACAGTTGCCAACCCGGTATTTAATGATCTATCAGGCACTTATCAACTATATTATCGGGTATCAGATGCCAATGGTTGTATTGGATATGACACCGTTGATATTAAAGTAAATACCATTGAAGCAGATATTATACAAGATACTATTGATATTTATGTAAATGAAGATACCGTAATAAATGGAAATCCTTATCCAGCTACGGGTCACTACGAGCATATATGGTCAGGAAACACCGGATTTATAACTAGCGGAAAAGATTCCTCTTCAGTTACTTTTAATTCAACCACAGCAGGTAAATACAATTTATCTTATGAAGTGAAAGATACTTTAAGCGGATGTTTAGCTACTGATAATGTGTTGATCATTGTTTCAGAAGTGCCTACAACATATATTACACCGAATCCGGGCACAGTTTGTGCAGGTTTTGATTTAAATTTACGGGCGCATACCCAGGGAGGATCTTCACCCTATGTTCATGAATGGACAGAAGATATAAGTTATTTAAATACTTCTATTAATACGGATGTTACATTTAATTGTGAAACTGCAGGAACTTATAATTTAACCTACACGGTAACAGATGCCAGGGGAAAGACAGCCACAGATGATGTTACCATTACGGTTTATGAAAATCCGGTTGTGAATTTAGTAAGCGCTGACTCGGTTTGCTCAGGACAAATGCTTGATTTAGATGGTGCCCCATCAGGAGGTTCCAACATATATACAAAACACGAATGGGTAAATTTAACTTTTGGTGCCGATATTTATTTGCAATCAACCAACACCCGCACAACTACATTCATCAGCTCAAATCCATCTTTATACAGTTATATTTACAGGGTAACTGATAACAATGGATGTACTGATCAGGATACAATTCATATTACCAATCTTGGTTTGCCAACTGTTGATTTTCTTATGTCGCCTGAAACTGGATGTTCGCCATTAACTGTGAGTTTCGACAATATTACAACCGGGGCCGATTCATTTAGCTGGGAATTTGGAGACGATTCAACAAGTACAGCAGATGAGCCTAATCATAAATACACAAACCGTTCCAGTCAGTTTGATTTTTATGTAAAATTAACCGCAATAAGCTCAACCAATCAATGTGCCGGCACCAAAACCAAATCAATAAAAGTATATCCGGAACTAACTGAGCCTATTTCAGTGAATAAGGATAGTATTTGTTCAGAAATAGAAACCGTAAATTTCAATGGATTTATGAAAGGTGTATCTAGCTATGCATGGAAAATGAACGGTGCAGTGGTTGGTACCAACGAAATATACAGTTCAACCTTCGAAAATACACAAACAAATCAGGATATTACCATTGAGTTGGAACTAGTAAGAAGTTCAAATTATGGCTGTGTAGACACTACCACAAAGGAAATTGTAGTACATGCCTTACCTACTGCCGATTTTACAGTTGATAAATCTGCCGGGTGCACCCCTCTTGATATAACCCTTACTAATAATTCTTCGAATGTAATAAAAAGCATATGGGATTTTGATATTGGTGGTCAAAATGAAGTGGAAGATAATAATACGACCATTGATAAAACATACACAAACTCAACGAGTAGAAGTGTAACCAAGACTATAGAACTATCAGTATGGAACCAGTATTGTAAAAGTGAACCGTATTTCCAGGATATTCGTATCTATCCGGCTGTTGATGCTATATTTGTAATTCAGGGAACTGGAGCGGGTTGTAGTCCTTTAACTGTTAAATTTACGAATAATTCAACCGGTATTGATGCCAGTAACGAAACGAAATGGGATTTTGGAGATGGAGATGAATCCAACCAGTTTGAGCCTGACCATATTTTTGAAAATGGAACAGGAAGTAATGTTACCTATACCATTCAGTTAAATGTTTCTAATTCATATGAATGCGAAGATTCCATTACAGATGATATTACGGTTTACCCTGGCCCACTTCCTGGTTTTGAAGTCGACAGGGCCGTTAGGACTTATCCGGATACCATCTTCACCTTTACAAATACCACTGAAGATAATAATTATACGTATAGCTGGGATTTTGATGACGGTTCATCAGCAGTAACGACATACGATCCAGGAACCCATAGTTATAACAAACGGGGAAGGTATACCATTAATTTATCAGCTAAAAATAATAATACTGATCCAACAAGGCAATGTCCAAATGATTTTGAGCGGGAAATTACATTGAAATGGCCGCCACCTGTTGCGAATTTTGATGATGTTGTAGCCGGTTGTGCTCCTTATGAGGTAATATTTAATAATACTTCAGAATATGCCTTGTCTTATATGTGGGATATTAACGAAGGACAAATTGCCTTTGCTGATGAAAGCCCAACATACACTTTTATAGACACAGGATTTATACCAGTACGCTTAACTGCAACCGGTGAAGATGGAATGACGCATGATACGATTAAACTAATTCAGGTTTATCCGCAAATAGTTGCAAATTTCTCTGTTATACCTCGCAGTGCAAAAGTGAAAGATGATGCAGTAGGTTTCTTCCCTGCTTTAAGTGCAGAAAATGTAGAAAGTTATTTATGGCATTTCGGTGACGATTCAACCTCAACACAAAGAAACCCACAACACGTTTACTATAAAAAAGGTACGTATTCTGTCTCTCTTGAGGTATGGAACCAATACGGATGCTATAATAAAAAGGAAAAGCTGGAAGAAGTAATTGTTATTGCAAGTGATTCCCTGGGATTTCCAACAGCATTCATTCCAAGACCGGATGTATCAGGTGAAGATTATCCAGGAAGTGTAAATGATGGATTATTTTACCCGGTGAATATTGATGGCGTAGAAGATTTTACGCTGGAAATATATAACCGATGGGGTGTGTTAATTAGAAGGATTGGTGGTAAAGGAGGCGAAGGTGAAGCAAAAGCCTGGGATGGCCGTGATGCTGATGGGAAAATAGCAGATCAGGATGTGTATGTGTGGAAAGTAATTGTTCGATATAAAGACGGAAACTTACAAAAACAAGTGGGTACGGTTACCTTGCTGAGATAAACGGTGAGTGGTAATCAGTAATTGGTAATCGGTAATCGGTGATCGGTAA
>CAZBZX010000315.1:2026-5675 GCA_964496465.1 uncultured Bacteroidales bacterium | reverse complement strand
AAACCTACTTCCCTTACCTAATTCACTTTCCACTTTAATTTTTCCATTCATTTTATCCATAAACTCTTTACATACTAATAAACCCAGGCCTGTTCCAATTTCATTATTTGTACCTTCTGTCGAAATACTAGTGTCTATTTTAAATAACTTTTTGATTCTTTCTTTCTCAATACCTACACCCCTATCCTTAAAAGTTATCTCTATATTTTCTTTATTACTATTTCGAGTATATATTTTAACTTCGCTATTGGGGTGGCTATATTTAATAGCATTTGATAACAAATTTCTAATTACTGTGGATAGCATATTTTTATCAGCAATTACTTCAATATCATCATTTATTGTCTCATGCAATTTAATTCTCTTTAATTTGGCAAAATCATTCAAAACCTTAATAATTTGATCAATCAATGATTTAAGATTTATTTTTTCCGACTGATATTTAATTTTTCCTTGTTGTGATAATGACCAGGTTAATAAATTATTGAGTAGATCAAAAGTATTTATAGTGTTACTATGTATGTATCCAATCATTTTTTTCAACTTTTCTTTATCATAGGTATCAATATTTCTATTTAACAATTTTGTAAATCCTAGTATTGTATTAAATGGATTAATCAAATCGTGTGCAATAATTGAAAAAAACTTATCTTTTGTAGCATTACTTTCTTTTAATTCTTCTTCGATTTTTTTTCTTTCAATCTCAGCAGAAACCCTAGCTCCAATTATTTTCATTATATCTTGTGCATAAGGAGGAATAATTAATTTATCTCGAGATACAGCACAAATTACTCCATTAATATCTCCATGTTTATTGTATAATGCAGTTCCTATATATGCTTCAGCGTTAAGATCGACCAATATTTCATCTTTTGGAAATAAATGGATAACATTTTCAGAATAGGCACAATACCCTTTTCTAGTTGTAATTGCGCAAGGTGTACCTTCTAAATCATACGAAAAACCATGCTTTATTTCTCCATCAAGATATAAAGGGACAGCATTTATACGCTCATAACCTTCTATTTGGCCAATTAGCACACAATCAACATCTAACCATTCAGCTAATCTTTTTACAATATTATCAAAAAAATCTTGTCCAATTTTACCAACTGATGCTTCAACAAGATTATGAAGCATTATCTCATTTCTTTCAATCTCCGATGTTCTTTCTAAATAATCTTTTTCCTTCGCAAGACTTTCTTTTTTAAGAATTTCTATCTCTTTTTTAAGATTCGCATTATCATTTTCTAACTTCTGGAATGTCATCCTTTTCTCAAATTTATATTTTATTAATTATTACGTTTACGTTTAGTAAAAAATGAAGTTGTTCAAAAGTAGAATTAATATTAGTGATATATATCATGAATAAAGAGGTGTAAAAATGGGTATGTAATCCAAGGCAAGACCCTGCTCTCAAAATAGATTCATTCAAAGGCTGGAATGACATCTTACCAAGAGGCAAAGCTTCGAGGAATTCTATTGATTAAAAAAATGAATGCTATTTTACCTCATTTTCCCCCTTCACATAACCGAAATTAGCTAAAATTCCGCCATCAACATATAAAATATGACCATTTACAAAGTCGCTGGCTTTTGAGGCTAAAAACAAAGCGGCATTTCCAATATCTTCAGGTTCGCCCCATCGTCCGGCAGGTGTACGTGTCATTACTAAATCATTAAATGGATGGTTTCCTTCCCGAATTGGAGCAGTCTGTGCAGTTGCAATATATCCAGGACCAATTCCATTGATTTGAATATTATATTTGGCCCATTCACAAGTCATATTTGCTGTTAACAGTTTTAATCCGCCTTTTGCCGAGGCATAAGCCGACACAGAATTTCGTCCATATACACTCATCATTGAGCACATATTAATAATTTTTCCGCTTCTTCTTTGTATCATTCCAGGTGCAATCCTTTTAGCAAGAATTAAAGGAGCTACTAAATCAATTTCTATTACTTGCTTATAGTCAGCCACAGGCATATCCAAAATAGGAATTCTTTTAATAATTCCTGCATTATTCACTAATATATCAATTGGTCCAACATTTTTTTCAATTTCTGTAATACCTTTATTCACATGCTCTTCGTTTGTAACATCAAAATTTAATGTATAAACTTCAAGACCTGATGCTTTATATTCTTTTATGCATTGCGCTAATTTTTCATCTGAAATATCATTTACTACAATTTTTGCACCAGCAGCACCAAGCGTTTTAGCAATAGCCATACCAATTCCATGCGTTCCCCCGGTAATAAGGGCTATTTTACCTGTTAAATCAAATAATTCCTGAATCATATTTATTTTTATTTAAGTTGATTTGGTTCTATTCCATCCATATCTGTATAATCCATATTTTCTCCTGCCATTCCCCATATAAAATTATAATTTGAAGTACCTGCTGCACTATGTAATGACCAATAAGGGGAAATTACCGCTTGTTCATTTTGCATCCATATATGGCGTGTTTCCTGTGGTTCACCCATAAAATGACAAATTGCCTGTCCGTCAGGAACATCAAAATAAAAATAAGCTTCCATTCTACGATCATGAGTATGAGCCGGCATGGTATTCCAAACACTTCCAGGTTTTAACTCTGTCATTCCCATTTGTAACTGACAGGTATCTACAACACTATGAACTAATAGTTTATTTATTTGCCGTTCATTCGAAGTTTCCAGACTACCTAATTTTAATACTTCAGCGTCAGCTAATGTTACAAGTTTATTTGGATACTCCTTATGAGCAGGAGCTGAGTTTATATAAAATTTAGCTGGATTATTTTTATCTACTGACTCAAATAGAACATTTTGTGTTCCTTTACCTAAATAAAGAGCATCTTTATAATTTAATAAATATATCACTCCATCAGCAGTGATCTTGCCTTCACCTCCAACATTAATAATTCCCATTTCCCTTCTCTTGAGAAAATATTCTGATTTTAAAGGTTCAATACTTTCAAGAATAAGCTTTTTCTTTGCCGGAACCGCACTGCCCACTATTAACCTGTCATACATTGTATAAACAAAATTTATCGAATCAACTTCCATTATATCATTTACTAAAAATTGATTACGAATTTGTTCAGTATTATAACTCTTAAAATCTTCTGGGTGTACGGTATGATTTTTTCTATATTTCATAAGCTATATTTATAAATAATAGTAATTAAAAAAAGATAAAAGTACCTAAATTTTTAATAAAATAAATTAAAATATTTGGTTACTCATTTGTTATTAATAAAAATAGAAAAATTAAATTATTGAACAATGAAAATAATAAATAAATATAGACTATACTATTGAAGAAATTAATAGTTATTCAGCTTCAATGAGAAAGGCAATAATTAATAAAAGCAGAATAACTGTAAAAATATTATCTCGACCTGCTATTAATGATCAATGCGTTAATCACTTTTAATTATAAACTTAATAAAAAAGATGAAAAGATTATTATTCCTCTTATTAATAATTTATTTTATTGTATTAAATGTTTCAGCTAAATCGTATGAGATTAAGGTTGGAAATTATGTATTCGTACCAGATGATATTGACATAATTATCGGTGATACAATAATATTTAATGCAGGAAGTGTTCACCCTGTGCTTGAAGTAAATCAAGAGACTTGGAATGTAAATGGAAACG
>CAZBZX010000315.1:0-1926 GCA_964496465.1 uncultured Bacteroidales bacterium | reverse complement strand
AGTGTTCACCCTGTGCTTGAAGTAAATCAAGAGACTTGGAATGTAAATGGAAACGGTTTTTCTTTTCCGTTAGGTGAGGGTATGGTTATATTATCAGATACTGGAATATATTATTACATATGTCCTAGTCATATAAGCGGTGGAATGAAAGGAATAATTACTGTCCATAATGAAGGTTATGTAGCAGCATCAATTGATAATTCATCAATTTATAATAATCTAAAATCTATTAGGATTTTAAATATTCCTAATAATCGACTAACTATATTTAATGAGAGCGAAACAATAAAAACCCTTGTTACTATTTATGATTTAAATGGCAAACTTTTATTTAATAATAATTTAAAAATTCAAAGTGGTTATAACCAAATTAATATAGAACGAAGCTCAACATTATGCATTGTTAAGATACAGCAAGGATCAGAAATAGCTACTAAAAAAATAGTAGTATATTAGCTAACGGTTCAAAATTTTAATCTCTTCTTTACATCTATTGCAAAAATTTAAACTTTTCTGATCAATATCTTCAACATAAGTGCTTGATACCATCACACAAGTTGGAATATGACAATGTTTTAATCCAAAAGTATGACCTAATTCGTGTATAATTTCTTTACAAAAACGTTCCTGAAGTAGTTTTTCATCTGCCTTCAATCCATAGTACTCATTTTTAAGTCTGAAGATTGATGCAATTCCTGAATTTCCATTTAAATAAGCCTGACCAAAAATATAAGTAAGTATAGGAATAAAAATATCAACGCGAAATAATCCAATGGTTTTTATAGAAATATTTTGAATTCTTGATTCAATTTCCTTTAATAATAAGTTTCCATTATATTGTTTTCGTGAAGGATCATAATAAGAACTCAAATCTATTCTACTCTCTTTAATATTTACGGGACTATTAAATTCTCGGGATACCTCAGAAGCAACCTCCTCAAGAAAATACCTCTCAAAACTTCCAAAAGACATTAATGTTATATATTGTCTATTCATTCAAAATCATAATAATTAAACCCCTGTTAAATTAATCTTGAATTTGTTTCAGGGTTTATAAATTAATATACATTTTTGATTTATTCTGTTTGATTTAAATTATACTTCTTTATTTTATTATAAAGAGTAACCCGATCAACTTTTAATGCCTTAGCTGCGCGGGATATATTCCAATTATACTTATTCAGGATTTGAAGAATGTGATTTTTTTCAAGATCATCCAGGCTTTCAACTGATATATTAATAATATTTTTTCCAATCGGTAAATCTTTTAATCTGACCTCTTTTCCATTTCCTATTACAATGGCACGCTCAATCATATTTTCGAGTTCACGAACATTTCCCGGGTATTCATATTCTTCTAAACGCTGCAATGCTGCCGAGTCAATTTTAATAATGGCCTTGTTCATTGCCTTACAATATTTTTTAATAAAATACTCTACCAGCAATGGTATATCATCTACTCTCTCACGTAACGGTGGTACTTTTATATTTACTACTAAAATCAACTTTTAGCCAATCAATATTATTTGCCGAAAATAGATGCTGTGCGATTTCATCATAAATTGCTAAATCAGTAATTTTAATTTCAAATTTTCTTGAACATTCATATCCTAATATCTTCATTTCTGGATCCCTGTAATCAAAATTAATATCTTTACTTATTTCATATGCAGTTATATCTTCACGGTTAATTCCAGTGTTATCAATGAAGACAATTAAGTTATTTGAAACTTCTTCTACTTTGTTTTTTGCCTCAGAACTTTCTAAATTTGTTTCCTTAATATAAAAGGTGATTTCTGCAATATTAGGAGAAACAGATGTATCTGCTTTTCCTTCAACAAATACAAAAGGAAACGGTAATAGTTCTCCTGCAATTGATAATGAAATACTTGATAATACCACCAAAATAAATTTAATCATATGACA
>CAZBZX010000314.1:0-5719 GCA_964496465.1 uncultured Bacteroidales bacterium | reverse complement strand
TTCACAGTTCACAATTCACGATTCCCTTCTCATCACTCCTTCACTCAAACACTGTTAGGTCTTACAGACACTACCAGGTTTTCCTCCACGCCAACCAATATATCGCCACTACATGGCTAATATCGGAGACTCATCACCGATTACTGGTCACCTTTCCTCGTCTTCCTACTTCCGTCTCACACTCACACTCTCTTCTTCTTTCGTACCTACGGCACTTTCCTTGGTGTTTTCCGATATTTCTACCAATATATCGCCACTCTGTGGCTTAAAACTTTTCACGATTGAAGATTGAAGATTTTTGATTTATGAATTTAGACTGATTATTGCTCACCCTCACCCTTCGACCACCGCCAAAGGCGGAACAGGCTCTTAAAAAGAGGCTTTAACTGTTATGTTATCACCCCCTAAATCCCTGATAAGTTATAGCCCCTTTTTAAGGGGTTTGGGGTTAAAAATTAAGAACCTCCCAGCCCTCCTTTTTAAAGTCATTCCCCAGATAAGAAGATTTTTACAATCGTTAACAAAATTTTATATTACTGATTCTTAAGAGTTTTTTTATTGGCTGGTATTTGCGTTCCATTCAACTTTAAAGTCCTGATCAGATGCAATTTGTGGAACGCATAAAATTTTTTATATTTAAATTCTACAAATATATTAGTCCTCCGGACTAAAAATATGATTTAAAATAAATAAATCTATTTTATAAGGCCTGAAGGACCTAAAAATTAATATCCCCGGACAATCAAGCTTTTGGCGTGTGTAGTCCGGGGTTTTGGCTTAGCCAAAATCTTCCGCTGTAATCATTTAGTTAGTAATTGCTATTCAGTTTTTTACAGCGGAATACTGACACTTTAAATAAAGAAAATTCTTAAAATTGACTGCCTCCGTGGCAGAGCCAGGGAGTATTTCGGCAAATAAGCCGAAAACAATATTTATATATTTTATAGTCAACTAACTATTCCAAAATGTTCTTTTACAAAAGCATGCATTTGATTTTCCGTTAAATTGTCAGTTGTTTCAACTTCAATCTTAATGTTACTAAAAAGGCTATCTTCCTTTAATAAGTTATACAATTCTGTTTTAGCATTGGTTGGCCCAAATAGTATTACATCTGAATATCCCTTGATCACAGCGCTTAGCCTTTTAAAAAATTCTGAAAGCTGATCTTGTTCAGTATTATGTTTCAGACTTTCATCCTTACCAAAGTTTTGTTTTTCGCCTTGCGCCGAAAAAGATTCTATTGTATTTGATGTAATTGAACCATTTTTTACTTCTATTATGTAAGCTATGGCATGGTCCATCCAAATACCCAGTTGTTTAGGGGTTTTCATGTGATTATAATTTATTTGCTTAATATTTGATGCTTGTCTATAATACCAATGTCATAAAGTTAAGGAAAAAGGCTTCGACTACCTGCCTGTCTGACCGGACGGGAAGGAAGTCGAAGAGTAGTTTTTAGAAATGTCCTTAACTAATTTGCATCTATTTTTTATTTGATAATTTTTTATCGAAAACTATCCTGATTAGAACAATTAAGCCAGCAAATGCAAGCCATAAATGAACACTTGATGAAGGTTTAAAAAGAATTATCCAGATTAAAACCAACAATCCAGCTATTACATAAAGTAGATTTTTCATGATTTTTGAATTTATATAATAATATCAAATGCTTATTTTACATTTTCAACTGTCAAATCTTTAAAAGCTTTACCCAATTCATTCATATCATGGTTAAACTCATTTTTAAAAGAGATCCATTTTTCTTGTCCTTCATCTTTATAGTCCATAAGTTTCTTTTTTAATTCGTTGTTTTTTTTCTCCAACTCAACCAACTTTTTATCATAGTCAGCATTGATTTCCTTTTTTTCACTGGCTATTTTGGCCTTAAATTCAGTAATGTTTTTTTTCTGAGCTATAATTATTTTTTCAGCTTCTATTTTGAATTGCTCGTAGTTACTAATGGTATCCAGTCTGATCTTGTACAAGTCTTTTTTAGAATCTGTCAACTCTTTTTTGGCTTCCTGTACTTTATCTTCTGCATTTTCCACTTTTGTAGAGTGTGATTGGCAACCGGAAAGTATTGTTACAGTCAGGAAAAGCGTGCTTGCCATGTTTAAAATTGAATTTTTCATAATTTTTTATATTTTATAATTAATACTTCTTGTTAGATAAAAATGGTTTGTTAAAGTCCATTCACAATTTTGTGTAATTCTTCTTTGGTTTTGCCCAATTTGATTTGAAGTTTTCCATACATTTCCTCTTCTTTACCTTCTTCAAACATTAGGTCATTTTCAGTAAGGAATGCAAATTTCTTTTTAAGTTTACCTTTTTGCTCATTCCAGTTTCCTTTTAATTCAGTCTTGTTCATGATTTTGGATTTTAATTGTTGCAGCTGGCAACACAGTGGTGAATAAAATTTCACTTTACAAAGGTTAGCCTTTAAAAGAAAGAAACCGTTACATAACTTTAGGAATAAGTTACATCATTCACACATTTGTTTCATATAAACGAAGCCTGTTCCTTAGCGTAATAATTTCATCATGCAGAAGGTTTGTTGGTGAAAAGAGCAATAAACTGCCTACTCGATTAGCACTCGTAATTAGTTGCTTTTCATTGATTCTATTTCTGTTTTGAGAAATTTTGTCACTAGTTCACTTAGTTTTTTATATCCTTGAATTGAATAATGAACGTTATCTGATCCTTTCCCAAATTTTTGGTGAATTGGAATGGATTGTTCATATATGTCGTTTACAATAATCGAATGTTTTTTCATTATCTTTTTTGCTGCATCATTATACCTTATTGCATCATTTTCAAATCGGCCAGGTTCATTTTCAGGAACATATGTTGTCGTGACAAAAATTAATTTTGCTTTCGTTTTTGTTTGTAAAATACTTACAATTGAATCAAGATTTGAGGCATATTCATCGATTGTATAAGTGATTTTCCCATTTTTTTTATCTCTTTTTCTTATGTCTTTTGAATCAGGGTTGCGATAACATAAATCCCATAATCCCCAGTTAAATTGAATTATATCCCATTTCTCAATACCAATCCAATTGTTTATTTTTTTCAATCCATTCCCTGTATGTTGAGCATTTCCAGGATTATGAAAAACATCTGCTTTGTTTGCTAAATCATCCTTTACAAATAAGGTGTATCCTATCGAAATTGAATCACCGATTATTAGAATTTTAGGTTTATCTTGAACATAATTTGATAATGAAACAATAAGTATTGTTATAATAATAAGTATTGTTATAATAATTGCTTTGCTTTTTAGTATTCTCATTTTTTAATTATTTATTAATTAAAGTGAGTTCGATATAAGACAATTTTTACATATTATATACAGTAAGGATTTCAATACAAATTCAATTATATGGATAAATGGAATGTTGGAATAATGAGGGTGATTTTTACAAAAATCTTAAAAAAATTATCCATTATTCCATTCTCCCAATATTCCAGATTTAAATATCTTTATAAAGTACTTATAATTAATTTATTAACACTATCCTTATATCAAATTGATGTTAATTGGGTTCTAATCTATTCCTACAATAGGTTTACACTTTTTAGGTTATTAATTGTTTAAAAACTTTTTTATTTTATCAAGATATATATATTCTAGTTTTACAAATTGTTACTAATGATTCCTCAAACGTCCAACTATTGTATCAAGTGACGTTTTTAATTTATCAATTGCCCCTGACATGGCCTGTTCATGATTGTCTGCATGGTTTATAACTGCAATTGGCTGCCTGCCTTCAATCCGGGCTTCGAGCATACATCGTTTATCGTTCAGCCCGTCTTTATTACCATCCTCATCTGAAAGATGTACTTCAACACGTGTTATATGTTTGTCAAATCTGCTTAATTCTTCTGAAATTAAGTTTATTAAAGGTTTACGAAGTATTTCGCTGCTATTAATATTATTGTCTGTATTAAATTGTATTATCATAAGATGAATTTTTTAAATTAATAGATTGTATAAATGACAAAAAAAGTCATTTACATAAGGCTTCATATTTTGATAATAAATTTCTATCAAATTCAATCGGTTCCAGCTTATCTTCAATTACATCATATTCATATAACTGTTTGTTATCTGGATTAAATGAAAAACGGGCAATATTTAATTCCCTGTCCGTATACATTTCATAAACTGTAAAATCGTAGGTTTTGGAATAGCCCCATGCCTTATTCTGAGTGGAGTATGGACTTGCTTCCAATTTAACTTCAAATGACTGTCCTCCATTTTTTATTACAGCTTTATTAAGCCCTTTTGTTAATTGAATATAGCGTGGACAAGTTGTTAAAATCTCTGTTACTATGTCTTCGCACAAATTTATTTTTTTTTGTTTAATATTATCTATTTTTTTAATAATGGATTTTTCAGATACTGGTTTTTCATTTGCAGGATCATCGTTTTCAGCCTTTTTACTTTGTTTATTGTTGCAAGCAAAAACAGCCAGCATTAAAAACACAATCACTGATATTCGAATAATTTTCATAATTCAATTATATCCGATAGTTGATAAAATCAGGTTAAGTTAAAAATGCCCTAAGCATCCTGGCCATTTTTTCGTGTTGCTTCATTAAACCTGTCACAAAATCAATCGTACCTGGGTCTTTGTATTTATCAGAAGCAGAAGTGATATTGTCCCGAATAATACAAATAATGGTATCGTGGTCGCTTGCCAGTGTTTGAATAATTTGATTTGAATTACTAAAATCGTGAATTATTTCATCCAAATGTGTAGCACTCAAAAAATCCTTCAAAGAACCTAAAGCAAAATGTCCAAGTAATCGAACCCTTTTAGCAATATCATCAATTATTACGTCTAATGCTTCATACTGGTTCTCAATAAAATTATGCAATTCTTTGAAGTTTGACCCATTGAGGTTCCAGTGCACATTTCGGATTTTAGTATAAAGGGCATATTCATCAGCTAAAAGATTGTTGAGAAAAGGTACAATTTTTTCAATGTCGTGGTCAGGTATTTCTGTGGTTGGTTTCATCCGTATTATAATTAAGTTAATGAATTAATAATCTGTAATTTTCAAATCACAGTCATTCATTTCCGACTTCATACAAAACTTTACACTAAAACCTATCAATGAAATAAAGAAAATTCTTAAAATTGACTATCTCCGAGGCAGAGCCAAAAAATATTTCGTCAATTTTATTTCGGTAAATAAACCGAAAACCAAATTTCCATTATTTTACCCCTTTGTCAATCTTTCGACTGACATCTCCCCTAAAATTTAGGGGAGACTTTAAGGAATCCCCGTGGCAAGCCACGAGGAATTATTTGATTAAGCGAAGCGTTCTCTTGAACTGTTAAATGGGATTGAAAAACTTCCATGCAAGAGACCTGTTCTTTGTTTTATTTTCATGTTCTTTTGTATTATTATCTTTGAATAGCTTTATTACAGCATGGAAGTTTCATAATTTTTAAATTACTTATTAATATATATAATCAAAGGTATGAGCCCCAGAGCAAGCTCTGGACTTGAAGACGCAGCAAGCTACGGGGAATAAAACCCATAGATCCCGATTTGCTTCGCAATCGGGATCAGTTCGACTAAATAATTTTTATTACTCGCTACACACGGTTCTGGCACACTTCCCGCTCATGAAGTAGTTCATTTTCAATTCTAAAAATTATAGTCTCACTGATTTAACTTACTGCATGATGTAACTTTTTATTTG
>CAZBZX010000313.1:0-5758 GCA_964496465.1 uncultured Bacteroidales bacterium | reverse complement strand
GAGAGTTATTAACTAAAGCAAAATAAAGATGGACGGATTTGAAAAAAATGATGAGAGTGTTAAGCAAGAAAGGCAAGAAATTTTCTCACAAGCTGTTCGTGCTGGGAAACGCACTTATTTCTTCGATGTAAAGGCAACGAGAAGAAATGACTACTATCTGACTGTTACTGAAAGTAAAAAAAGATTTAATAAAGACGGTCGCTACTTTTTTGAGAAGCACAAAATCTTTTTGTACAAAGAAGATTTTGATAAATTTACCGAAGGGTTGGAATCAGTTATTGATTTTATTAAAAATTCGAATGTACAACCAATTGAAGACATCCAGGATGAAAATGTTGATTCGAAAAATATTGAAGAAACAGCAGAAACCAATGAAGAAACAATTGCAGAAGAATTTACCCAGGTTGAATTTGACGACTTAAATGAACAATAAAATATTAAGCTGATCTCTCGATCAGCTTTTTTTATTTATTCGTATTTTTCCATTTTCTCTTCTATATAAACATCTGAATTATTTCTTGCTTGGATTTTTAAATTCATTATTATCTCATCTGCGCCACTTCTAAAACAGACATTTTTAATGTCCTCAACCAGTTTAATTATTTCATCAAATTCTCCCTCAACAACTGTTTCAAAGGGACACACTTTATAGTTTAATCCAGTTTGTATAATACACTCAATAGCTTTATCTATAATATCATATTCATGAATTTCTTTTGATTTTGGTAATACTTGTATAGCTACATTTACCTTGTTCATTCCTTTTTCTTCTTTTTATTTAAAAAATCAGTTATTTCTTTATCATCGAGAACTTTAACATTTGTAATAATATATTCTATTTCCAAAAAATTCCCATATTGATTACATTCCGCAATTGCCCTTTTTATAACTTCATTAATTGGAATATTGATAGGAATTAATGCTTTTACCTTCGAGAAAAAATTACTGTGTTGAATTATTTCAATTTCAGAATCATATTTTTCTAAAACAAAGTTAAATTCATTCTCTATAACCTTCCTCTGAACATTTCCAATTTCCTTATTTTTACTATAAATAACAACTATGAAATACCTTAATTTCCTCCCTTTTCCTCCAAGTCCTGTTGAAATAAAAACCTGGTTTTCTTCAAGTAAACTTGTTTCTAATACCATTCTGCTTTCCTGGGCAGCTATTACGGCCCAATTCTTTAATTCTTTGTCTGGATTTTTTAAATATTCTTCGATCGCTCTATAAGCAGGAACATCTTCTAATGAAGCTAACTGAACCAACAACAATTTTTTATCGTAAATAGAAATTTTTGGATTTAACAATTCTTCCTTATTTTCTAAAATCTTGTTTTTTGGTATGTCGTTTTTATGTAATTTTGAGAATTCAAAGTATTCCATTTGCTGCTCAATATCAATCTCTTCTTCCAACACACTAAATTTGGATGGCATATTTCCGAATATATCCTGTATCTTCTGATATATATTTTCATCTAAATTATCCATCAATCGTACTTTATCTATTCGTTAAGTAAAAATAGATAAAATATTACTTTTTTAGGGATATATGGAAAATTACTTTTGAAAATTTATTATTATTCCGAAATAGAAAGTCCGCTGAGAAAAATATTCATTAATGCTTTCTGAATAATCAGCATTATAATTTATTTCCCTTACATTTTTATTATTTAAAAAATTACTTGCGCTAGCAAATATAATTGCTCCATAATTATCACTAATTCCTATTAACTTTGATAAACTTAGATCCAACTTCCCATAATTAGGTTTTCTTTTTTGGTTTTCAATGTTATCATATACAGGGTAAAAAATATTTAAATTTTGATCAAATCGCCCGGATATCAATGGAATATAATAATCACCTTGTCGTGAGAGGTATATAGCGCTAATATCAAAATTACTGGAAATGTTATATTTTAAACTTCCACGTATAAAAAAATTTAAATCATATTTAGAAGGATAGTCGATTTCATTCTCCTTTATTAATGCATCAAGATAAGTATATGATGCTTGAGCTTCGAGTTTATCAGAAATTTCTACACTAGTAAAAATCTCACCTCCTATTATCTCTTCATTTCTGTTTTGAATTTCTGATAATTTGTAAAAAATTGCCGATTTAATCTCTAACAAATTGATATCTAAATCATAATCGAATGATAATTGCTTATTATTGATATAATAATTACTATTTATTTCGGCGTTTGGGATATCATATTTGTTATAACTTCCACCGGAAATATTAAAAGAATGAATCGTATTTATAATGTAATTTAAATTAACCTGATAACTTAGATAATCCTTCTGTTCGTTGTAAGGTAAATTCTTTCTGGCACCAGTACCAAAAACCAATTGATCAGTTAATTTATATTTAAAATAAATAAATCCTTCTAATACAGGAACTTTATCAGTTAAATTTACATTGAAATGTGGATGTTGAGGAGCAATCGCATATGCAAATACCGGAAGTTGTCCTGTAAAATTATTCTGCCTTTCATCATACGCAATTCCTGATTTTATACTCAACTTATCGAAAAAATGAAAATAATTTACTGAAATGTATAAATCATTTTTATCCAGATTAATGTCAGTATTTCCATAAAAATATTTTTCATTACTTATACTTATCCCTCCATTTATTGCAAACTCAGAATTTGAATATCTTTTCGAGAAATTTCCAATAATAAAATCTCGTTTTTTATCCTGATTAAAAACGCCATTATAGCTTGGATGCCGTAATGCAAATTCATATCCTTCTAAATTTGCATAATTAAACAGTTTTAAACTTGTTGAGTTATTAAATTCATGAATATAATGGACTCCAAGGTCTACTGTAGAAAAATCTTTCAAATCTTCCATTGCTTTTTTATTCAAACCTATAAACAATTTAGATGGTTGATAATTAGAAAATACTGTTAATCCATTTTTTTTATTAATTTTTCCTGATGAATATAATCCAAAACTTGCCAGCGATGCCATAAAATTATGATATCCACTTTCAGGTATTTGATCACTGGAATGAATCGAAACAAGTCCGGAAGTGGAATTACCGTATTCTATGGGCGGATTGCTTGGGAAAACATGCATTTGATCGACAACAGCTGTATTAAAAATACTAAAAGTGCCAATTCCATTAATTTGCGAAAAACGAACCGCATCATAAACAGGAACGTCATTAAAAAATACACCTGTTTCAGCTGGAGAACTGCCACGTAAGCTTATATTTGCCGACTCATCAGTGGTGGTTGATGAAGCCATTCCATTAACTGCAAGCAATGGATCAGCCTTCGAAAGTGGATTTTGATAAATATCCATCTGATTAATCTTTTCAATGGTAAATTCCTCTGAAATAATTCTGCGGGCTTTAATTACTGTTTCTTGAATTTCATGTGTTTTAGGATATATTTTTACTTCTTTCATTCCATTCAGGATAGTGAATACAGGTATAATTAGTTCTTCATAACCAATAAAAGAGACTATCAATGTATCATCAAGATTCTTTTCATCCAATTCCAAGTTAAAAATGCCATTTAATTCAGTGATGGTACCAGTAAGCATATCATTCTTTAAAAAAATATTTGTACCTGGTAACGATTGATCATTCGTGCCATCTATTATTCTGGAAGTTATTGTTTTGTTTTGAGACCAACTCAAACTAAAAATGAAATTTATAACGATATAAATAATAATTCTTTTCATTACTCATTTACATATTGAATTACTGATTTACAGACAATTCTGCAATTTTTTTATTTGTTTCCGGTAGAAGAACAAATTTCACCCACCCCATATCTGGTTCCAATTTCAGTACATTTTCGTAAGTTTTAATTGCCTCATTATAATCGCTGTTTTTATCATAAGCTATTCCTAACCAGGTAATTGCACCAATATATTGCCAGTTATTTTCAATTGTTGCAGTATCAGCTTCAAATAACTCAATTGCTTTTTTATAGGATTCAATTGCTTTAGTAATACTTCCACCAAATTGTTCGGGTGTATGTAATTTACTCCCTCCTAACTGATACCATGCTAGAGCTTCATTTTCGTTTAGTTTAAGTGCTTTTTCAATTGCCTTTTGGCTTCTTGGGCCAAGTATCATTCCTTTATTTGGTTCAAAGGCCAGCTTTGCGCTAATTATAGCAGATTCAAGTGCATATACTTTTGCCCAATTTGGTGTCAGTTTAATTAATGATTTTAAAGCCTTTTCAGCATTTTCAATGGTTGCATCAAATGTCTCCTTATCCTGGTTTCCAATGCAAGCATTCAATAAACCAGTGTAAGCCCTCACTAACTTATAAGATGCTTCAATATTATCAGGTTTTGATAAACATTCTGATTCGTAATTTTTAATAATTTCATTCCACATCCTTAAGCTATTCATTACATAGGCCATGTTTTCTTCCTTTGTATATTTCACAATAGGCTCTTCAAAAAGCCGTTCAACTTTTTTATCCCCTGTTTTACACTCAGATGTAAATCCTGCTGATAATATTACCAGCGCGTTTAGTAAAATAAATGTTCTTTTCATATTTTAATATTTAATGGTTAATAATTAATTTTTTCAACAAAAATATTTCAGATATCTCATTTCTTATTATCCAATCTTGCTTATATTAAAAAATTAAATGTATTTCATAAACTAGTTTACATTATAAACTATATTAGCAAAAAAAATATCATAATTCTATATATCCTTTTAAATCATTTACATATTGTTCAAAGGCATTAATTCCCTTTTTTGAAATTTTACATACTGTTTGAGGCCTTTTCCCTTTAAAAAATTTATGAATAGTAATATACCCGGCATTGGACAATTTATCAAGCTGAACACTCAGATTACCAGCGGTAGAATTTGTTTTTTCTCTTAAATAAACAAATTCAGCCTCTCCAAGCGAAATAAGTAAAGATATAACAGCCAATCGAAGCTGTGAATGTAATATAGGATCAAGCTTTTGATACATATTTTTTTTTAATCATTATTTTGTTTAAGTAAATAACCGGGAACCAAATATCCTAAAATAATAATAGGCATGCTCATTAATAATTGGTTTTCATATGATAAATAAAATGATAAAATAGCTCCTATCCAAAATATTATACCTCCAAATAATACTGGTTTAAATTTTAATATAATTCCTGAAATAAATGTGGCATTTCCAGCTAAAATGAAAATTAATTGAATTGCTCTATAATTAAATTCTTTAAGAAAATATATAATGATTAAATAACTGATAAAAAAACCAAGCCATGAAAAAGCTAAGATTTTATTTAAATGTGTAAAAGGTTCATCATCTTTTGATCTTTTAAAATTATAGGCAAAAGTTAAAATTACACCGATTATTACAACTAACCATGCCCGATATGGCTTCTCAATTATATTGAACTTAAAAAAAATGTAATGTAGCAAACATGCCAATAGGGTTATCCAACCCCATAGTAAGAAGTAGAATGCATTTTTTCTAATTTTACCTTTTGAAGCTTCAATCATATTATTTATGATTTTCAAGCTTTCTTTTGGTGATAATTCATTTTTTGTTTCCATTGTTCTAAATTAAATTTCATTGCAAATATAAACTAGTTTATATTATAAACCAAATTTATTTTAATAAAATTTACCTATAAAAAAATTCGAATGAATTATCACCAATTACATTTGTTTAAATTATTAATTTAATCCTTAATAACTAATCATTTTTTACTAGATCAAACTTATTATTTTTTATATTTTTGTGCCGGCTTAATAAATTGTAAAAAAATTA
>CAZBZX010000312.1:0-5760 GCA_964496465.1 uncultured Bacteroidales bacterium | reverse complement strand
AATTGCAATATCTTCTCCATCCTTAATTTTTCTTCCTGTACCAATCTGTATTTCTTTTAAAGGGGTATCCCATTTCATCATTACGCCTCTTCCCCTTGGGTATCTTATAACAAATGGTCCATTATTATTAAGCTGGGCTGTATACATTAAATTTCTCAATTCTTCTTCATTCATTGGTGAAGTAATAATCATATTTGGAATGCATCTAAAATACGCCAAATCAAAAACGCCATGGTGCGTTGCACCATCTTCACCAACAATACCTCCACGATCCAAACAAAATATAACATGCAAATTTTGAATTGCTACATCATGAATTACCTGATCATATGCCCTTTGCATAAATGATGAGTAAATATTACAGAAAGGAATCATTCCCTGAATTGCCAATCCTGCTGAAAACGTTACTGCATGCTGTTCTGCAATCCCAACGTCAAAAATTCTATCAGGCATTTCTTTCATCATAACATTTAAAGAACACCCTGTTGGCATAGCAGGAGTAATCCCAACAATTCGCTCATTTTTTCGTGCAAGTTCAAGAATAGTATGTCCAAATACTTCCTGATATCTTGGAGGCTTTACTTCTGTCTCATCGCCCTGCAATATTTCTCCTGTTTTTTTATTGAATTTGCCAGGAGCATGAAAAGTAGTTTGATCATTTTCTGCAGGGAGGAACCCTTTTCCTTTTTTTGTAATACAATGTAATAATTTAGGTCCCGGAATATCCCGCAAATCATTTAATATTTTTATTAAATGAACAACATCATGCCCATCAACAGGTCCAAAATACCTAAAATTCATTGATTCAAATAAATTGCTATGCTTCAGCAACATATGCTTTAAACTGTTTTCAAATTTTTGAATAACAGATCTGGGATCGGGTAACAAGCGGGCAAATTTCCCAAGAACATCCCAAATTTCCTTTTTAATTTTATTATAAGATTTTGATGTAACAATATCTGTTAAATAATCTTTAAATCCGCCAACATTAGGATCAATAGCCATATTATTATCATTCAGTATGACCAATAAATCGGCATTTTGCATCCCGGCATTATTCAAACCCTCAAAAGCCATTCCCCCGGTTAATGAACCATCACCAATAATAGCAACAACTTTACGATCATTTTCTCCTTTTTTTCTTGATGCAACTGCCATGCCTAAAGCTGCAGAAATTGATGTAGATGAATGCCCTGTTCCAAATGAATCATATTCACTTTCAGCAGGTTTTGGAAAACCACTTATGCCTTTATATTTTCTGTTGGTATGAAATACATCGCGACGTCCGGTTAAAATTTTATGTCCATATGCCTGATGCCCAACATCCCAAATTAATTGATCATATGGTGAATTATATACATAATGTAAAGCAACAGTTAATTCAACCACTCCTAAACTAGCAGCAAAATGTCCAGGATTACTTGACACAACATCAATAATAAAATTTCTTAACTCATCACTTAATTGTGTAAGTTCCGATATATCAAGTTTTTTTAAATCAGAAGGACAATTTATTTTGTTAAGTAATTCTCCCGCACTCTCCCCCATTTAATTATATATTTTGTCTGGTTATCACACTAATTAACGATTCAAAGTTAATAAATTATTAATTAAAACTGTATTAAAAATATCATGTCAAAAGTTAAAATTTCTTAGATTAGCAAAACATTAATCCAACTAATTTATATTATAATGAAAACAATATCTCATATTATAATAACTCTTAATATAGTTCTTTTGTTTGCCTGTGTGCCTGCCAGACAATTTCAGGAGTTGCAAGAGAATTATAATAAATGTAATGAAGAAACGGATATTTTAAAGGATGATAATGAAGACCTGACAATTCAGAGCACCGAATTATCATCAAAAATTAAAGTGTTGGATGAAGAAGTTAATACGTTAATAGCAGATACTTCAATTAAATCTGATCGATTAAAAGAATTAAAAAATAATTTAGATAAAATTACAAGACAATATAACGATTTACAAATAGCACAGGATGAATTATTAAAAGGTAACGACCAGGAAACCAAACTGCTTTTAAAACAGCTTCAGTTAACCCAGGAAGATTTACAAAAAAGAGAAGATAAAGCACGAGCAATGGAAGCTAAAGTTAATGCTGAAAAACAAGAACTAATTAAATTAAAAGCAGAACTGGAAGAACGAAATAAACGATTAGTTGAGCTTGAAAAGATTTTATATTCGAAAGATTCTGTAATGAATGCCTTAAAAGATAAAGTATCAAAAGCACTTTTAGGATTTGAAAATAATGGTTTAACGGTAACCCGACAAGAAGGCAAAATTTATGTTTCATTGGAGGAAAAACTGTTATTTGCTTCAGGAAGTGCTGAAATAGGAACAGAAGGCGTAAAAGCTATAAAAAACCTTGGTGTTGTTTTAGCTGATAATCCTGAAATAAACATCATGATTGAAGGGCACACTGATGACCTGGATTATATTCCTGATGCTGCCATAAAAGATAATTGGGATTTAAGTGTAAAACGAGCAAATACTGTTGTGAGGATATTGTTGCAGAATAAAAAAATTGATCCGAAACGTTTAACTGCTGCAGGAAGAAGCGAATTCAATCCACTCGATCCGTCTAAAACTGCTGAAGCACGAAGAAAAAACAGAAGAACTGAAATTATCCTTACTCCAAAACTGGATGAGTTGTTTGAAATTATAGATAGTACTGATTAATTTAAGATTTAAGATTTAAGATTTTAGGTATTATTAATATTTTTTTAGTGGAAAATAATCCAAAAAAAATTCAAATTAAAAAGTTATGTGCTTCATTTAATAATGACCCTAATGAATTAATTAACATATTGCATAAAGTTCAAAATACGTTTGGATTTATTCCAATTGAAATTCAGAAAATTATTGCAACAACATTAGAGCTTCCCTTATCTAAAATTAACGATACTGTAGATCATTATTCATATTTTTCTGCTGTTCCCAAAGGAAAATACCCCATAACCATTTGTATTGAAACTGAATGCTTAGAAAAAGGTGCAAAACAAATTTTAGATGAATTTAAAACCCAATTAAATATTGAAATTGGAGAAACTACTGAAGATGGTAAATTCTCATTATGCACATTAAAATGCATTGGCGCCTGTGGTTTAGCGCCGGTTATTATGGTTGGAGATAAAACCTATGGGCGTGTAAAAATAAATGAAGTACAAAGTATTATTAAAGAATATTTATAATATTCTATAATTCAGTTATTTAGCTATTTATATTTTATAAAATCGACATTTTATCCCCTTAAATAGGATAATAAATTCACTTTTATTCTATATATAAATGAGGTTTTATTTGTATTTTCTTATGAAATTTATACAAAGTTTACTCAACATTATATAATGTATTGCCTGCTTATTAAAATTGGGAATTTACATTCAGCTTATAATAATTTTATAAACCACTATGACAGTAGTTATACTAAACGAATATTAATGGAATCATTAGATTTGTTTGCAGACTTATGGATTTATTTAATCTTTGGAATATTATTAACAACAACAATCAAAATTTTTATAACAAAAGAACAAATTGCAGAATTTTTTAAAAAAAACTATAATTCATCAATTATTATTGCAGCTTTTATAGGTGTTATTTCACCCGTAGGAAGTTATGCAATAATTCCATTATCTGTTGCTTTATTTCTTGTTGGAACTCCTCTACCGGCATTAATTGCTTTATTAATTTCATCGCCTTTAATTAATCCCAATCTTTTCCTGTTAACGATGGGCGCATTTAATTTAGAAATTGCCATTTTAAGAACCTTTTCAGCATTTATTTTAGGAATAACCGGGGGATATTTAACCGCTTTACTAATAAACCTGAAGTATATTCAAATAGATAAAGTAGTATCTGATAGGAATAAATTTAATAATGCTGAAATTAACCCACCAAGTGGATATTCATTCTCTAAAAAATTTGGAATTGAGTTATTCAAAATGACAAAATATATAAGTAAGTTTTTTTTTCTTGCAATTTTGTTAGCAGCAGCAATAAAAATATTAACTCCACCCAATCTAATGATAAAGTTATTTAATGGGAATAACTTTATGTCTGTTTTAATTTCAACTGGAGCAGGAATTCCTTTTTACGTTTGTGGAGGGGCCTCAATACCTGTTGTTCAACAACTTGCAGATTTAGGTATGAGCAAAGGCGCAGTTTTGGCATTTTTTATTTCTGGACCTATCACAAAAATTTCAAACCTTTTATTAATACAATCAGTATTTAACTTTAAAATATTTATATTTTATTTTTCTGTTGGAATTATGGGAGCTTTCATTATAGGATTATTATACAATTTATTTTAATATACAATAACTATGAAAATCTGGAATAACAAAAAAAAATCAAAATATTTAATTATAATTTTCGGTGTTATAGCTATTTGCTGGGATGTAGCAACATCCTTAAATAATAGTGCCGATCAAGGAACTTTTAGATTCGAATCAGAGTTTGATGCTGTCACATCAGCAACAACAGCAGTTGCTATTGTACCATCCGATTATAACGAATTATTAAACCAGGTTTCAAGATCAATCGATCCGGGATATGAACAAATTGAAGAAATGGTTAGAAAAGCAATTGAATTACAAGGTGGACTCGACTGGGTAATTGACGCAGGTGACAAAGTAATGTTAAAAGTAAACCTTGTAGGCGAAAACCAGCCATCTGGGACAGGTGAAAATACGGATGTAAGAGTAGTAAAAGCTCTAATTAAAATAATTGATGAACATACTGGTGGTGATGTTGAAATAATTATTGCCGAAGGTACTGCCCGGACAAACGATGACGTTTCAAGTGATAATAGTGTATGGGCAAACTCAGGATATAAAGATTTACTCACGGATGAATACCTGGATGGGATAAATTTTTATCTATTCAATTTAAATCAATCTTATGAAGATTTAATAGAAATTTCTTTAGGTGATAAAAGCACAGCCGCACCACATAATGGTAAATATCATGTACATAAAGCCGAACTTGAAGCGGATTTTTACATTTCAGTTCCTGTGCTAAAAATACATGACACTGGTATTACCAATGCATTAAAGAATCAAATTGGCACTGCACCAGGTGCATATTATGGATATAATAAAATGAAAGGTTCTGAATATTATGGGGGACTTGTTCATGATGTGAAACATAGAAGATGGACAACTGAAGAAATTGTTGATTTATCAACTATTGCTGATATTGATTTTGTTGTTGTTGATGCTATTATGTGCCTTGAATCATATAAAACCAATAATGGAAATAACCAGGTAAGGTTTAACACTATAATTGCAGGCGCTGATCCTGTAGCAATCGATCATGTTTGTGCCAAATTAGTTTGTCTTAATCCAGACGATATTGCGCACATTACCCTGGCTGAAAAGGTTGGGTTAGGAACAAATAATTCAAATCAAATTGTAATTACTGGTGCTAGTATTGATGATACTAAAATAAAGGTAAAGAAAAATCTTGCCGAAAATGGAAAATTTGGACAGAGTAATCGAACATGGATTTTATCACAGGCCTATCAAGGAGATGATATTAATGAAGAATTTATTTCAAACGAAGCTACTTTTATTCCTGAAGCAGGTGAAGATGCCTGGTCGGAACCTGTTTACTTTTTTGACGACCGGATTGATTTATTAAGTTTTTATACTGAGCAATCCAATATTATTTCATATGCCTTTACATATTTTTATGCTCCGAAAGATCAGGAGGCTGAACTTTGGATAGGTAATGATG
>CAZBZX010000311.1:0-5774 GCA_964496465.1 uncultured Bacteroidales bacterium | reverse complement strand
GGTGATTTTGCTGATGTTTTAGTTGCAATGAATCCTGCTGCATTAAAAGCAAATATGAAGGTGCTTAAGAATGGGGCAACTATTATTATTGATATTGATAATTTTGATAGTAAGCACTATAAGAAAGCAGGATATGCTGAAGATCCAATTCATGAAGGAAGTCTTGAAGGCTATAATGTTGTGAAAGCACCAATTACTAATTTAACACGGGGTACTGTTGAAAAATATAACGTTGATAGACGTACTGCAGACAAAATGAGAAACCAGTTTGTTGCTGGTATTTTATATTGGCTTTTTAATAGAGATATGGAGATAGGCATAAATTTTATAAAAGATAAATTTAAAAATAAGCCTGATATTGAAAAAGCAAATATTGAAGTACTAAAAGCCGGATATCATTATGCGGAAACAATTGAAGCATTATCTACAACATTTCAGATTAATCCTGTACAAGAAAAAAAAGGAAAATTTAGACAAATATCCGGCAATACTGCAACTGCCTGGGGATTAATTGCTGCTTCTGAAAAATCAGGCAGGCCATTATTTTTAGGTTCATATCCGATTACTCCGGCTAGTGAAATTTTGCAGGAACTAGCAAAAAGAAAACACTTAGGAGTGAAAACTTTTCAAGCTGAAGATGAAATTGCGGGGATCAGTGCTGCTATTGGGGCAAGTTTTTCAGGAAGTTTAGGTGCTACATCAACTTCAGGTCCAGGATTAGCATTAAAAGGGGAAGCTATAGGATTAGCAGTTATGACAGAATTACCACTAGTAATTGTAAATGTTCAACGAGGTGGCCCATCAACTGGTTTACCAACAAAAACTGAACAGTCAGATTTAATGCAGGCACTATATGGCAGAAGTGGAGAAAGCCCAGTTGTTGTTTTCGCAGCTAGTACTCCAGCAAATTGTTTTGACTATGCCTATTTATCTGCAAAAATAGCTATGGAACATATGACACCGGTAATTTTGCTTACTGATGGTTATTTGGCAAATGGTTCTGAATTATGGCATATTCCAAAAGTTGCTGATTTACCACCGATTAATCCTCCATTGGTTAAAGATAATGATCCTAATTATAAACCTTATGATAGAGACCCGATAAGACTGAACAGGTATTGGGCATTTCCGGGACAAAAAGGTTTAAGACATAGAATTGGAGGCCTCGAAAAAGCAAATATTTCTGGCGATGTATCATATGAACCTCTTAATCACGAAAATATGACATTATTAAGAGAAGAAAAGGTACAAAGGGTTGCTCATTTTATTGAGGAACAAAAAGTTGAAGGGGAGGAATCTGGTGAATTACTAGTTGTTGGCTGGGGAGGGACTTATGGTGCTTTAATTTCATCTGTAAAAGATTTGCAAAAGGAAGGAAAAAAAATCAGTTTGGCTCAATTTAATTTTATTAAACCTTTACCAAGAAATACTGCCAAGGTTTTTAGTAAATTTAAAAGAATTCTCGTATGTGAATTAAATATGGGACAATTTGTCACTTACTTGCGTTCTCAGCTCCCACAATATAATTATTTACAGTATAATAAAGTTCAGGGAATGCCTTTTATGATCTCTGAATTGAAAAAGAAATTTTATGAAGTATTAAATTTAATTGAAAATGGTTAATAACATTACAAAACAGGACTTTGTACTTGATCAACCTGTAAAATGGTGCCCTGGTTGCGGAGGACATGCCATACTTTCATCCATTCAAAACACACTTGCTGAAACAGTTGAGAATGTGGAAGATATAGTATTTGTATCTGGAATAGGTTGTTCATCTCGTTTTCCATATTATATTGATACGTATGGTTTCCATACACTGCATGGAAGAGCAGCTGCAGTTGCTTCAGGGCTTAAAGTAGCAAATCCTAATCTAAATGTATGGGTTGTTACTGGTGATGGTGATTCCATGGCTATTGGTGGAAATCATTTTATTCATCTGTTACGTCGTAATATTAATGTAAATGTTATCCTGTTTAATAATAAGATTTACGGATTAACAAAAGGACAGTATTCACCAACTACTCCAAAAGGAAGTATTACAAAAACTTCACCAGAGGGATCTATTGAAAATCCTTTTAAACCAGGTGAATTAGCCATGGGTGCCCAAGGTAATTTTTACGCCCGTGTTGTTGATACGGAACCTAAAATGATGAAAGAAGTATTTATTGAAGCAGCTAAACATAGAGGTACTTCGTTAGTTGAAGTTCTTCAAAATTGTTTAATTTTTAATAATGATATTCATTCAAGTATCACTGGTAAAGATGTTAGAAAAGATAATCAGATTTATGTGGAGCATGGTAAACCTATGATTTTTGGTAAAAATAGAGATAAAGGATTAATCCTTAAGAATTCACGGTTGGAAGTTGTTAAGATTGGTGAAAATAATATAACTGAAGATGATATTTTAATACACGACGCTCATGATCCTGATGACACAATGCATTACATGTTGTCACGAATGACTCTCCCTGAATATCCCATTGCTATGGGAGTAATTCGTGCATATACATGTACTGTATATGAATCGGTTCTATACCAGCAAATAGAAGATGCAAAAGCAAAATCTGATATTAAGAATATTGAGCAGTTAATCAATAGCGGTCAAATATTTAATATCGAATAAAACTACTTAATATTTTCAGTAGAAATTTTAATAAAATCAAGCATAAGAGGAATATCGACAGGTTCAATCCCATGTTTAATTAAATACTTGCTGTCATTTAAAAACTCACCTGAAAACCAAGTAAAATTGTTTTTTGAACTTATTAATGATGATTTATAATTTTTAATTGCTTCTGATTTATTTCCAATACACCACTCTACATGTCCTAAATTTAAAAAATCATGTTTATTACTTTCTTGCTTTAATATTTTAGTGAAATACTTTTGAGCAGCCTCAAATTTTCCAATTTGGAACGAGCACCATGCAATCGGACGCTGAATTTTATCATTATCCGGGGCTAAATATTCTACTTTATAGTAATATTTTAAAGCGGTTTCAAAATCTTCCATATCCATATAAGTTCTGCCCAAATATGTTTGAATATAAAGATCTTCAGGATCTAATCTTTCTGCATCTAATAAATATTTAATTGCATTGTTATAATTATTAACCATCCTGTAACATGTTGCTATTTTTTTAAATAACCACAATTTATTTTTATCAAATAATTCAGCTTTCTGGTAATAGGTTAAAGCTTGAGTGTAATCATTCAATTCCTGGTAGCAATAACCTGTTTTTTCTAAAATTTCAAAGTTATCCTCATCATTTGTAAGTGAATTAAAGATTTCAAGCGCATTCACATAATCGTCTTTTTCAAAATAATATTCACCAATATTTCTTATAACTGATTTATCTTCAATTATTTTATTAAAAATTATGGTATTTTTTAATTTTGTATTATTAATAAAAATATCACTAAATTCATATTTTAAAGGATGAAGCTTATAAAATCGATATAAATCTTGCAAATATTGCTTAAATATAGCTTTGTTTTTTGCCCTGCTATTAATTATCCCTTCGTCATTTTCAAGTTCATTCATCGCATTAAGCTCCATATTAAAGAGATTGGCAATCATCTCTCTTTGAGCTGAAGGAAGATACTCTATATTTAAACAAAATGAGTATTTATCAGAATTACATAAAAAAGTCGACTGTTCAATTCCTTCAATAAATTCATACTCATTAATGCTTTCACTTAATTTTTCAACTGCATCAATAACTTTTTTATTTTCCTTATAAAAAGGCACAAACCAATTTTCAGGCTGCCTGAAGAAATCAAAGTGTTTTAACATAGAAAAAGCACTAATAAATACATCTGCACCTTCAATTTGAAGTTTTGAGAATTCTTCTAATTTATCATAAAGTCCGGGTGAATCTTTAAAAAAAGTTTCCCATTCTGGATTTTTGTCTTCAATATCTTTTTCAGAAATTATTTTATCAAGATCAAGTTTATCAGTAAGTTTCGATTGATATTTGATCATTTCAGGTATAATTTCTTCCCTTAGTTTTCTGGTAATTTTCTCAGTTTCTTTCGACCTGATATACTGAATGGTTATATCTTCAATATCAGATTTAAAATCTTTATTATCACTCAACTCCTGTAAACGAAAAATAATGTCTGGATATAAATTAATTCTTTCGTTATATTGAATTAAGCTTAAAAAAATTCCAATTAATGCCCTTTGCCAAATTTGTTCTTCTTTTAAATTATAAAAATCAAATAATAATTTAATTTTATTTATATCGAAATGCCTTTGTAAACTTAATGTTAAAGCGCTAACAATTAAGCATTTATCATACCATTTAATGGTTTTAGAATTATTTAGTTCTACGATTAGTTTATATTCATTTTCATTAAGTTTATTCGCAAACCAAATAATTCTAAATATATTTTTAATACTATCTTTTAATTTTTCATCACTTATTAGTTTATTTTCATCTATCAAATTCTCAAATTCTTTTTCAAGAACTAACTGTTTAAGTAATTCTTCAGATTTTTCAAGGGATAATTCCGAAAAAGCTAAAATATCATTTTTATAATTATAATATGACAAGTAATTATTTTGTGTGATAATAGTTTCTTTTATTTCATCAGCTAGATCAAGCAAGGATTTTAAAAGTTGATTATATATTTTTTCCTTTTCAGGGTCTTCAACTAATTCAAAAGAATATTTTAATATATTTTTATACGTTTCATAAAAGTTATCAATAGTGAATTTATAATGTTCAAGTTTATATTTTGAAATGATATTGTAAATTACATCAAAACTCTCTTTAATTTTTCTATCATAAATTAACTTACAGTAATTATTATAATCCTTCGATAAATTTTCTCTTCCCATTATATATTTATTATTTAAAGTAATTTATATACAATAAACTTGCCAATTGAAAATTAAAGATTAATTGACAGATTTTAAATTAAAATATGTAATTTAAGTTTTTATTCTAATATATTCCAATGACATTATTGCAGATAAAATAATTTTAAACCATGACCAGCATAATAAAAGATGCCACAAATAAATATATTTTTTCAGATCCTTCTTTTAAGCAATTAATGCAGAAAAGAATTCGTAAAATTTTATTGATTTGCAGTAATTACGATGCATTTGTGCTTGAAGAAGATGGCAGGATTGATGAACAGATATTTAATGAATATGCCTTACAGAATTTAAGATATCCACCTGCTTTTACACAAACAGATTCAGCAGTAAAAGCATTAGAAATATTAGAGACAGAAACTATTGATTTAGTTATTGAAATGTTAAACATTGGAGATGTAGATCCATTTGATTTAGCAAAAGATATTAAAAATAAATATCCGAAAATACCTATTGTTGTTTTAACTCATTTTTCACGGGAGGTGTCACTAAAACTACAAAATGAAGATTTATCAGCAATTGAGTATGTTTTTTGCTGGTTAGGGAATGCTGAATTATTGTTAGCAATAATTAAACTCTTAGAGGATAAAATGAATGTTGACCATGATGTAAAAGAAGTCGGGGTCCAAACAATTTTATTCGTTGAAGATTCTATCAGGTATATTTCATCTTATTTACCAAATATATATAAAGTTTTATTTGAGCAATCAAAAGAATTTGGGACTGAAGCATTAAACGAACACCATAAGATGCTTAGAATGAGAGGACGACCTAAATTATTGCTAGCTAAAAGCTTCGAAGAAGCAATTGATATTTATGAAGAATATAAAAACAATTTGTTAGGAGTGATTTCTGATATTAGTTTTATTAATGAAGGTAAAAAA
>CAZBZX010000310.1:0-5783 GCA_964496465.1 uncultured Bacteroidales bacterium | reverse complement strand
CTTTGCAAATATTGAATCTTGAACCAGGTGATTCTATGGAAGTATGTTTAACAATAACAACCAGTAATGAATGTTCTGATACAAAATGTGGGACAGTTGTGTTTAGTACTGGTTCAGAATGTCAGGCGGATTTTATATATTACAGAGATCCGACATGGAGCAGTACTAATTTCCAGTTTACAGATAAATCTGTAGCTGATAATATTACTGATTGGTATTGGGATTTTGGGAACGGGGTTACATCTAATGAACAAAATCCTTTGCAAATATTGAATCTTGAACCAGGTGATTCTATGGAAGTATGTTTAACAATTACAACTTTTAACGGATGTTCTGACACAAAATGCAAGATAGTTGTATTTAATACCGGACCAGAATGTCAGGCGGATTTTTCATATTTTAAGGATTCTACTGCAAATTGCATTAATTGTCTTCAGTTTACTAATTTATCCACAGGTGAAGATATTATTGAATGGAATTGGGATTTTGGTGATGGGAATATTTCAACAGAACAAAATCCTGTTCATACTTATTCTGTTGAAACTATTCAAGTACAAGTTTGTCTTTCTATTACTTCATCTGATAGTTGTTCTAGTACAATTTGTAAAACAATTCAATTAGGCCCACAAGGCGATTTGTCAATTTCAGGAAGTGTTTATGGTGATAATTCATTATTAAATAACGGTATAATTGTTTTATTTCAAAAAATTGAAAATTATTTTACAGCTATTGATGCAGAAATTATTAATGAGGGAAGTTATACCTTTAATAATCTTATCTCGGATGATTATTTACTATATGCTATTCCAAATTTAATTATTACCACAAATTATCTCCCAACATACTTCGTAAACAAAGTACATTGGGAGGATGCTGATATTATTAATATTACAAGTTATGTTAATGATGTGGATATTCAGCTTGTAAAACTTGAGACTATCCTTACCGGAATTGGCAAAATTCAGGGAAAAATCGAAATAGAAGGTAATATTGATGAACTCAGCTATTATAATATGGATTCTTTTTCTAATGATAGTATGGGAAATTCTTCAGGTTTAAATATTCCAATTATCCTATCATCTATGCAAGGTAATGTACTTGGATATGCTTTAACTAATTCTGAAGGTGAATTTGTATTCGAAAACCTTCCGTTTGGCATGTATATGGTATATCCGGAAATTCCAAATTTGTATAATAAACAAAGTGCACAAATAAACCTAACTAATGATAATCCAGAAGTGTCAGGAGTTGATATTAAAATTGAGGCTGATGATATGATATTGAGCGCTAAAGGAATAAATGTTTATAATAATAAACCTGATATCTATTTTAGTCAGGGTATGAATGAATTACATATTAATTATAATTTCATAAAATCATCTGATTTAAACATTGAAATTGTTAATATGATGGGACAAGTTGTATATCAGGAAAATAGAAAAGTTTATGCTGGTAATAATGAATTGATCTTAAATTTAAATTCTTTGGATAATAACTTATATATTATGAACATGTTAATGGATAATAAAGAATCATTCAGTTATAAGTTTATAAAATAATGAATGAAAAATGAAGGACCGCTCAAATTTTTGAGCGGTTTTTTTGTGATATATATTCTTCAAATATTATTTCAAGTTCATTAAACCAACCTTCTCCATATTTGCGAATTAAAGCTTCTTTTAAAAACTGAAATAAATATAAATTGGCATTAATACCTTCGTATTTGGCAGGTTTACATATTTCCCAATCGTCATAATTTATAGCTTCAAAAGTATCGTATTTTTTAATTCTTATTGGATATAAGTGACAGGAGATTGGTTTTCGGAAATTTATTTTATTATCTAAATAAGCTTTTTCTATAGCGCAAAAATAAATATCATTATCAATTATTGAAAATGCACATTGTTTGCCATTATATAAGGTTGTTACCCAGTCGCCATCTTTATCCTTGTAGAATAGCCCTTCTTTTTTCAACACTTTTAAATTTTCGGATGAAAGGTATGGCTTTATTTTAGGGAATACTTTGTTTAGTATTTTTTTTTCTTCTTCTTCCAAAGGAGCTCCCGAATCGCCATGTAAACAACATGCTCCCTTGCATTTTTCAAGGTTACACTTGAATTTCTTCTCAATTACATCAAGACTAATAAGCTTATCCTGAATCTGAAGCATTTTTAATATTTTTATACCGATTACCGAGTAAAGATTACCGGACAAGTACTTTCCCAGTCATTTCTTCCGGAATATTTAATCCTAAAATAGATAAAAGGGTAGGGGCAATATCAGCTAAAATACCATTATCAACTGATTTATAATCGTTACCTACATAAATACATGGTACCGGGTTTAATGAATGGGCCGTATTAATTGATCCGTCAGGATTTAATGCATTATCAGCATTACCATGGTCGGCAATAATTAAAGCATCATATCCATTATCACGTGCGGTAGTAACTACTTTTTCAACGCATTTGTCAACTGTTTCAACCGCTTTCCAAATTGCTTGATATACGCCGGTATGACCTACCATATCACCATTTGCAAAATTCAAGCAAACAAAATCAACTTCTTGCTTTTTTAATTCCGCAACAATTTTGTCAGCAACTTCTGGAGCGCTCATCTCAGGCTGGAAGTCATATGTTGGTACTTTTGGGGATGATACCAAAATTCGTTTCTCCCCTTCAAATTCCTCTTCTCTTCCTCCTGAAAAGAAAAAAGTAACATGTGCATATTTTTCTGTCTCGGCAATTCGAATTTGTTTTTTTCCTGCTTTTGATAAAACCTCACCAATAGTATTTTCAACATTTTCTTTATCATAAATAATGGTAACTTCCTTAAATGATTCATCATACCTGGTCATGGTGTAATATTTCAACGGAATGGTTTTCATATCATGTTCCGGAAAATCTTTTTGGGTTAAGGCAGTTGTAATTTGTCGTAACCTGTCGGTTCTGAAATTAAAGCAAATAACCACATCGTCTTCCTGGATAGTTGCCACTGGCGATCCATCTTTTTTAGTCATAACGATTGGTTTAATAAACTCATCAGTAACACTTTCATCATAAGATTCTTTAATAGATTTTAAAATATCATCTGATGCTTTCCCCTTTCCCGATACTAATAAGTCATATCCAATTTTAATTCGTTCCCAACGTTTGTCACGATCCATCGTATAATATCGTCCAATTAGAGATGCAATTTTCCCATTTGAGGTTTTTAAATGATTAATTACTTCTTCCATATAACTATAACCGCTTTTTGGATCAGTATCCCGACCATCTGTTAAACAATGAATGTAAACATTTTCTAATCCGTAATCTTTTGTTATATCACAAAGTTTAAAAAGGTGATGGCTCATAGCATGTACTCCTCCGGGACCAATTAAACCTATAAAGTGAACAGCTTTGTTATTGTTTTTTGCATAGGTATAGGCTTCAATTATTTTTTCATTTTTACTTATGGTATTTTCTCTTATTGCTTTATTAATTCTAACTAAATCCTGATAAACAACTCTTCCTGCACCAATATTTAAGTGACCAACTTCCGAATTACCCATTTGCCCATCTGGTAAACCAACGTTTTCGCCACAGGCAAGTAATTGTGAATTTGGATAATTTTTATGCAAATTGTCCATGAAAGGTGTATTGGCCTGGTATATAATGTCCCCTTTCGATTTATTACCTATTCCCCAACCGTCAAGGATCATTAAAATTGCTTTTTTACTCATTTTTTATATTATTTATTCCAAAAAAAAATTGAAGTGCAAAAGTACACAAAATTAATTTTGCCATTTATTAATTCCATTTAAAAATTAAATGTTTAATAATACTTCTGTGATATAATACAAATAATCAAGAGCTTTGTTTTATAAAAGATAGAATTTATAAATCAAGCAGTAACCGGTGCATATATATAATTAAAAATGAAATCATTTTTTGAAACAAAAGGGGATTCATCACAAAACCAATTGCTGTAATTTATTTCCATTCCACTAAGGTTTTTGCTAGTTGCGTTTACATCTACTTTTACAGGAACAGTATAATCTCCAAAATAAATTTCGGGTTCAGATAAAGTTTCGCAAACATATCCAATCTTGCGCAAATATCTAACAAATGGAGGCTCAACAACAATATAACTATTATTTATTTTTAAATTAACAGCGATTTGGAAAAGCGAACGCAAAAGTATAAATGTTATTGCCATTCTAATTTCTTTATTTAATACTATAAATCTTGATGATTCACCGGCTTTTTTAGCTATTATATTTCTATTTTTAATTCCAGGATGGGATTCAATTGGTAAAGAAATTCCATTAGATTTAACGATGAATCTGGCATATCCCTGAATTTTCCATTTATCATTATAGATAATTACGTGTCTTGAAACTTTATCATAAAAATCAGACTCTTTTTCATTTAAACAAACTTTAGGATCGATCCATTTTTTTTCTTTGCAATAAACCTGGTATCTGGCTTTAAAACAATCATTTAGAATACGTGAGTACTTAACTCTTTCTATAAATAGATTTTCTATTTTCTTCATTTTGCTTATATTTAAAAGTAATTAAGAACCTTAATAAATTTAACTTACTGATTATTAATAGTTTAATATAAATCATTATGATAGAATAATTTAACTTTAAATTAATAAATAGTTATTTAAAAAACAAGGAGTTATAAGATTTTGTTGAATTATAAATTTAACTAAGGTTTATAAAGAGTCTTATATATAAGTCTTTATGGAAAGAATTTTCAAATAATAACATTGTGCAAAACAATTTGATTATCAGTTAATTAGAAGTGAATACGTATGCATTATCTAATTACAAAGGAGTATGGAAGGGACCTAAATTGTATACTAAAAAGTCAACATATTTATGGAGAAATTTTTAAAGTTTAAAAGAAATTTTGCAATTTGGTATTTGAAAAAAGCAAATCCAGATACTTTATTTCAATTATCAGAAAAATCTATTTTAAGAGCATTTAAGAGAGTTTCCCAAAATTCGAATGCCTATAAAATTATATTGAATAAAAAAAAAGTTAATCCGGATGAAATAAAAACCATTGAAAAATTTAAAGAAATTGTTCCGGTTATAGATAAAGAAAGTGTCTTCCCTGGCATGAACATTAAAGATCTTTGTAAAAATGGAGAAATAAATAAAATTAAATCTATTTACACTTCTTCTGGTTATTCAGACACTTACTCATATTCTTTAGGCACAACTAAAAACATAAATAACATATCAAATTCTGTTGATACTTCCCTTGAATATTTATTTCAAATTTCGAAAAAGAAAACATTAATAATAAGTTGCTTTGCAATGGGTGTAAAGGTTTACACTAGTATTGCATTAGCTGAAGTAAGTATTAGAAGTGATATGGCAATTGCAATAATTAAAAAATTTTCGGGATATTATGACCAGACAATTTTGTCAGGGGATCCATATTTTATAAAAAAAATTGTAGAGGAAGGAATTGAACAAAATGTAAATTGGAGTAAAATAAATGCATCCTTTGCATTTGGGGGTGACTGGTTTTCACAATCGCTTAGAGAGTATATTGAGAAGATATCAGATATAAAGCCTGGAATTAATAGCGAACGAAAAATAGTATCAACCATGGGGATATCAGAATTGGATTTAAATCTATTTTTGGAAACAGCCTATACTTCCGAAATAAGGAGGGAAGCTCAGAAAAATGAAATATTAAGAAAAGAAATTTTTGGAAACGTTAATTCAACGCCAATATTATTTCACTATTTCCCTCATCGTGTTTATATGGAAACAA
>CAZBZX010000309.1:0-5799 GCA_964496465.1 uncultured Bacteroidales bacterium | reverse complement strand
TGCTTGAATTTAAATATAATCAATACAATAAGCCTGAATTTATTGCAACAGATCCGATTCAAATTCCTCATTTATTTTCCAACCCTCAGGATATTGAAATTTCGGCATTTTTAGTTTCTACAATAGCATGGGGGCAGCGAAAAACAATTATACAAAACGGGAAAAAACTGGTAGAAATGATGGATATGAACCCTTTTGATTTTATTATGAATGCCAGTGATCATGATTTAAAACCTTTTATCAATTTTAAGCATCGAACATTTAATGGTGACGATTGCCTGTTTTTTATTCATTCAATTAAAAATATATGTCAAAACCACGGTGGTTTAAAATCAGTTTTCATAAAAGGATTTCAATATGAGAATTCTATTTATAGCGCATTAAAATATTTTAAAAATATTTTTTTTGAAAATGATCATTTAAATCGAACTGAAAAACATATTTCGGATATAACTAAAAATGCGTCAGCTAAAAGATTAAATATGTTCTTACGGTGGATGGTAAGAAAAGGTGATGAAGGAGTAGATTTTGGAATTTGGAATGAAATTCCTATACATAAATTATTTATTCCTTTGGATACACACACAGGAACAATAGCCAGAAAAATAGGATTACTTAAAAGAAAACAAAACGATTGGAAAGCAGTTGAAGAGTTGACAAACAGGCTCAAAGAATTTGATGCAGATGATCCGGTAAAATACGATTTTGCCTTATTTGGAATGGGGGCGTTTGAGAAATTTTGAATATTTTATACTATAAACATTAAACCTGACTGCCATCCAAGTAAGTTGATTTTCCTTTTAATTTTATTGTTGAATTTGTAATCAAACATAACTTGTGTTAATTTACATAAAGTGGAATTATTATTACACAAAGCCTGGCATTTTTCATTATAAAAACTTTCAAATTAATGTTTTATATCAGGTTAATTAATTCTATTATAATTTAAAAAAAATATTTTTATCAATTAATAAAATTATATTCAATAATTCAACTATGGAAAAAGAAATATATCCAAAATTCAAAAAATGCCCTATTTTTATAAACAACGCGTTTCTTAAAGAAGACTCAAGCAGAACGTATAGACAATTATATTGTGAAGCCGGTAAGGAAGATTATTCTGCTTGCAAGAGGTATATTGTATCAGAAAAAACGGGAAAACCAGTACCTGAAAAATTTTTACCAAATTGTTTGCTTTCTGTTGAAGAAATAATAAAAAGGATGCAATTATAGAAATAAATAAACATAGGTTTTTGGGAAAACCAGTAAATAAAATGCTGGCTATTTTGTCTTAGAATACTGAGGGTAAAAAGTAAATAATAAATAAAAATAATAAGTTTATAGTTGAGAAACAGTTATGTGAAAAAAGGTTTTAAAAATCTTTCATTTATAATAAATAGAATTACATACGGGAGGAGATAAATTTTCTCCCGTATATAAATTTTTTTTCTCCCGTATATAAATTTTTTTTCTCCCGTGAAGAAATTTTTTTTCTCCCGTATGTAAATTTATCTCCTCCCGTATGCAAAATTACGTGCATACGGACGCAAATTTAAATAGGATAAAAATGACGTAATTCTTGTGATAAAATTATTTATTAACTAAGCCAGCCCCCGCAAGTGTCGACATGCCTGTCTGGTCGGCAGTGAGGTTGTTTTAAGTGTTCGAGACCTTGAGTATAAATTTTTATTAATTTCTGAAATCAAAATTTCTAATTCTTATACCGCAACCATTTCCAAATTTCTTTGTAGGTTACTTTTTTCCCATACATTAAAATACCAATACGGTAAATTTTTGATGCCATCCAGGTTGTGCCAATAAAAGTAATTATTAATAATGCAGTAGAAAGTGTTAATTGCCAGTATGGCACACCAAAAGGAATACGAACCATCATAACAATAGGTGAAGTAAAAGGGATTATTGAGCACCAGACTGCTAAAGCACTCTCAGGATTATTAATGGTATTTATCATGACAAAAATAGAAAAAATTAAAGGTATTGTAATTGGCATTACAAATTGTTGAGTATCTGTGTCCTGGTCGGAGGCCGCACCAACAATGGCAAAAAGTGAGGCATATAAGATATATCCACCAAGAAAAAATATCAAAAATGAAATAATAATTACCGTAAAATCAATTTCTTTTAAATACTCAAATGCTTCTAAAACCATATTATCAGGTACCTGAGTGATCTCCTGTGTGTCTAGGTTGTTTACTGGTTTCGAAGAAATAATATCCTGGGCAACAATTTGCTGAGAAGATGGTGTTTTATATTCGGATAAGAAAGTATTTTGAAATACGATTATAAATGAAAAAGTTAAAAATACCCATAATACAAACTGAGTCAAGGCAACTAAACCTATTCCAATAATTTTCCCCATCATTAACTGGAAAGGTTTAACAGAAGAAATAATAACTTCAACAATCCTGCTAGTCTTCTCCTCAATCACACCTCTCATAACTTGTGCTCCAAAAAGAAAAATGAAAAAATAAATTAAAAATCCAGCAATATAACCTACCGCCATAACTACACCGGTATGCCGGTGCTTCTCTTCTCCAGTATCAGACCAGGTAATTGTATTTATATTAATATTTGTTTTAACTGATTCCATCATTTCACTGTCGATCCCTTTTGCCCTTAACTTTAATCTTTCCACTTCTTTTTCAATAGCCCCTTCAATATGATATATTATGCTCATATTTGGCTGTTTATCAGAATAAAGGATTACTGATGAGGGAGAATATGTTACTGTATTAGATATATATAGAATGGCATAATAATTCGTGTTTTTAAAAGTTTTCTTCATATCATTAACCGATACATCATTCAGGTAATTAAATCGGATGTAATCAGTTTCTGGTAAAATATTTGTAAAAAGATGCGAACTGTCAATAACAGCAATTACTTTCTCTTCCTTATCTTCCATAGTTGTGAATAGGACAGGAAGAATCAAAAAAGCTGCAAAAATTATCGGTCCCAAAACTGTCATTATGATAAATGATTTTTTTCTAACACGTGCGAGATATTCCCTTGATATGATAAGTTTAATCTTTCCCATATTAAAATGTTTAATTTTGACTTTCCACAACTTTAATAAACACATCATTCATGCTGGGTATAACCTCAACATAAGATACAACATGAACTACAGGGATTATTTTTCTCAATAAATCATTATCAGAAATGTTTTTATTTACTTTCACAGTAATAGTAGTCACATTATTATCTGCTAAACTTTCGATAATTTCAGTATCTGAATTTAGAGCAGTTTTTAACTTTTTCAAATCTCCTTCAAATGAAATTTTATATAAGTTGGATTTAAATTGCTGCCTTATTTCCTTTGTCTGACCACTTAAAATATTCTTCGATTTATTTAGTAAAGTAATATGATCACACAATTCTTCAACAGACTCCATATTATGAGTTGAAAAAATAATAGTAGCTCCTTTATCTTTTAAGTGAAGAATTTCCTGTTTTAATAAATGGGTATTAATAGGGTCGAAACCGCTGAAAGGTTCATCAAAAATGAGCAATTCAGGCTCATGTAACACTGTAGTAATAAATTGCACTTTTTGCTGCATCCCTTTCGAAAGTTCTTCCACCTTTTTATTCCACCATGACTGAATTTCGAATTTTTCAAACCAAAATTTCAATCTTTTCAAGGCATCATTTTTAGATAATCCTTTTAACCGGGCAAGGTAAAGCGCCTGCTCTCCTACCTTCATTTTTTTATACAAACCACGCTCTTCCGGTAAATATCCAATTTTAAAAACATCGTCTTTTTTAAGTTTGTTTCCTTTATAAAAAAGTGAGCCATTATCTGGGGCAGTTATCTGATTAATTATACGAAGTATAGTAGTTTTACCTGCACCATTTGGACCTAGTAATCCAAATATACTACCTTGCTTAACTGAAATACTAACCTGATCAAGAGCAAGATGATTTGAATATTGTTTTACAATGTTTTCTGTCCTAAAAAATTCCATACATTATATCCATTTTGAAATGAGATGGAAAATACTAGAAAAGCTTAAAACTATTAAAATTGTATTAAAAAACCCTCTCATTTTTTCAAAAAAATTCTTTTCATTTTTATCAGGTTTTGGTTGAAAATTTTCTGAAAAGTTAAACTCCTCAATAATTTTTTCCTCTTCTTTAGTAAGTTTTTTAGGTACCCAAACATTAATGCTAACCAATAAATCGCCTTTGCCATATCCGTTAACTTCTGGCAATCCTTTACCTCTTAATCTTAAAATAGTCCCGGGTTGAGTACCTGGTTCAATTTTAATTTTCACCTTACTTTCAACTGTTGGAATTTCAACATGTGAACCAATAGCTGCCTGAGGAATACTTAAATATAAATTATACAACAGGTCATTTCCATCTCGAATTAAATCAGGATGATTTTCTTCATGAATTAAAACCAGTAAATCGCCATTAACCCCGCCACGTCTTGCTGCATTTCCTTTTCCTGTAACATTTAATTGCATTCCTTCCCCAACACCAGCTGGAATATTTATTTTAACAACTTCTGAATCTTTCACAATCCCTTCACCATAACAGGTAGCACATTTTTTAGTAATCATTTTTCCTTCGCCATTACAGGTCGGACATACAGTTGTGCTTTGCATCTGGCCTAAAAATGTGTTCGAAATCCTTGTAACCTGACCTCTCCCATTACAAGTTGTACAAGTGCTATATGATGAACTCCCTTCTGCTCCAGTTCCTGCACATGATTTACAAGAAACATACTTATTAACTTTTATTTTCTTTTCTGCGCCATTCGCAATTTCTTGCAAATTCAATGTGACTTTAACTCTAAGGTTTGATCCCTTATTTACTGTTCTTGATCTTCGACTACCGCCAAAGCCACCAAAACCAAATGCATCGCCAAAATGTCCGCCAAAAATATCTCCGAAACTATTAAATATATCTTCAATTGTCATTCCCTGACCAAATCCACCTCCAGCTGCATTACCTAATCCTGCATGTCCATATCTATCATATCTTGCTCGCTTATCCTGGTTACTTAAAACTTCATAGGCTTCTGCAGCTTCTTTAAATTTTTCTTCAGCTTCTTTATCACCGGGGTTTTTATCCGGATGAAATTTTAATGCCTGCTGTCTGTATGATTTTTTAATTTCCTCTGCAGAAGCATTTTTTGAAACTCCCAACACTTCGTAATAATCTCTTTTACTTGCCATCGTTTATTTATTTTTTAGGTGATTATTTGGCTAAAATTATTCACCTATGACCACTTTTGAATATCGTATTACTTTTTCATTTAACATATATCCCTTTTCAACAACATCAACAATTTTCCCTTTTAAATCTTTGCTGGGAGCAGGAATTTTAGTTACAGCTTCGTGAAAATCCATATTAAATTCTTTATGTATTGCCTCAATCTCTTTTAATCCTTTTTGATTTAAAAACGCATTAAACTTATTATTAATAAGTTCCAATCCATGTTTAATTGCATCCATATCTTTAGCTTCATTAATATGCAATAAAGCGCGCTGAAAATCATCAATTACAGGTAAAAGATCTTTTAATACTTCTTCGCTGGCATATTTAGTTAGCTCTATTTTTTCATTTAAGGTTCTTTTCCTGTAATTATCAAATTCTGCAGAAAGCCTTAAATATTTATCGTGAAGCTCTTTATTTCTTTCTTCCGCCTCTTTTAACGCTTTTTTTTCTTTTGAGACTGATTTATCTTTTATTTGTTTGGATTTTGAACCCTTTTTTTCTTCTTTTTGAATCAAATTGTCATCTTTTTCTGAACTATTGGCAGAATAATCA
>CAZBZX010000308.1:0-5833 GCA_964496465.1 uncultured Bacteroidales bacterium | reverse complement strand
CAATTTGAATACAAATTCGAGGATCCTCGAAATTTAAATTTCGATAAAATCGAAAGAAATTTCGGGACATAAGAAAAGAAGGGTAATATTGGGTCATGCATTACAAAACAGAACCACTCTGTCAGTCTTTTGACTGACTTCTACCCTAAATTTTATGAGAGACTATAAGGAAATCCCTTGGCGAGTCATCAGGAATTATTTGATTATTTAATTTATAAAAAGCTAAGAATAATTATCTAATAAATAATTTTCAGCCTCTACTGACCATAATCCTTTATTTCTGGTGCATATTTTATTAAGCTCTGCAAACAAAGGATTACTTTTACCTTTTTCTTCAAAATCTGTAATCGCTGTTAATGGCAAATCAATGTGCATGTAAAGTAGTTTTTTTCCTCCTGGAATATCTGGTAAATTTAATGTGGATTCAATTACCGCATTAATACCTCCAATATGCGTTACAAGTCCAGCCGGGTCTAATCCCTTTTCAAAATAGCGAAGCGATTCCAGCATATCTTCATTATTTCCACCTGATGTTCCTACTATATGAGTTGATTGATAATGGACATTGTAAAAATTAAATTTAGCTTTAAAATCAGGATCAGAAGGTCCGGCAAAAAAATTAAGACAACCATCTATGCCCAATATATCATCAGCTTGCTCAATTAGAGAAGGAACAGGCGCGAATACAAAAACATCATTAAAACCTTCCCCAACTGTTAATGCCTTTAGTTCATTAATCGGATTAATCATCCTTGAGGTGTTGATATATTTTAATTCAATGCCATTTTTATGGGCTTCATCAACAGTGTATAAACTTGCTGCGCGATCTAAACGTTTCTGGTCAATATCTGTAACAACCAATAAAGAAGGTTGTATATCTTCACGGTGAATCGCGTAATTAATAGCTGCCAGTCCCATTGGTCCGACTCCTGCCAAAAAAGCCATTTTACCTCCACTTACAATTTCCATGTTGTGTTCATAGGAACCCGGACTGGTATGAAAATTTGCATGCATAGCACCAATTACACAGCTTAAAGGTTCTGCCAGGGCAGCTGGATAAAATCCTTCACCTGAATAATTTAATAAACACTTATTTTGCATGACTTCATTTGGAATAATAATATAAGTTGCATCACCCCCAATATATTGATAAGAATAACCCGGAGCACTTAATATACCAACAGGTCCATCTTCATCATTTAAAGCTGGCTGAATAGAAAATTTGTCTCCCGGGTTAAACTTGAATTTCCATTTATCTCCAACTTCAATAATTTCACCAGCAAATTCATGGCCAATTATTATTGGATTTTCTGCCACATTATCTGGAATACGTTTATGTACAGTACCTTGATGGGCCGCTTTGTAAGATGACATACAAAGTGAATCGCAAACCACTTTTGCTAATATTTCATTCTGTTTTATTTCAGGAAGTTCAAATTCTTCCAGTCTTAAATCTTCTTTCCCATATAATCGAACAGCTCTAGTTTTCATTTAAATTTCTTTTATTAATTCAATTAATTCACTCGCATTATCAGCGAATGTTTTACAACCGGCGTTTAGCATAGAATCTTTTGTTCCATAACCCCATGTTACTCCAACTGAACTCATTTTTGCTGCAAGGCTTGTCTTTACATCCGTTTCTGAATCGCCAATAAATAGTACTTCATCGGATTTAATATTTAATTTATTTGCAATTTCAAGTGCTCTGGTTGGGTCAGGTTTTTTAGGATATTCAGGTTTTTGACCAAATACAAAACTAAATTTCCAATCGGGAAAATAATGATTAACTACCTTTTGAGTTAAGGCATCAGGTTTATTAGTAAGTATAGAAAAAGAGAAATTTTGTAAGGTTAAATAATTGAGTAAATCATCAATACCACTATAAACCTTTGTTTTATTAATACAGTTATGTTTATGTATTTCTAAATACTCATCGAGTAATTGCTGAAGATACATCATATCATGTTTTCCGGGAATGGCCCGTTCAATAAGTTTTAATGCTCCATTTCCAATCCATTGAATATAATTCGACTGGTTATATACCGGAAAATTATGGTTTGATAACATTTTATTGGCAGCATCAGTAATATCAGGAATAGTGTCCAGTAAAGTTCCGTCCAGATCAAAAATTATCGCTTTTATTTTCATTATTCTTATTTTAATGTAGCATTATTTGTCCACCTGTAACCGGAATAGCCTGACCTGTTTCATAATCCTGATCAATAGCATAAATAATGGCTTTTACAACATCTTTTACCTGGCAACCTCTACCGGCAGGTACTTGCTTTTCATAATATTTTTTCACATCTTCAATAGTCTTAGCTCCCGGAACCTTACCTGCATTTAAATATTGAACAAATAATCCATTTTCAGGATCAGACCAAAGTGGTCCTTCGAAATAATTACCCGGACAAATGGCATTTACTTTTATATAATGTGGCATTAATTCCATGGCAAATGATTGGGTTAACCCTATACCGCCAAACTTACCTCCTGCATAAGCAAAATTTTTCTTACTTCCTTGCAATCCAGATTTTGAATTGATCTGAATAATATCGCAAAACCATTTTGGCCTAATACTAGTCTGTATTTTCATAATCTGAGAAGCATACTTGGCGCAATAAAAAAAACCAAAATAATTTACTTCCGACATTTTTTTAAAAGTCTCTGATGTCATCTCATCAAGTCCTCCGGCAAATAATATTCCAGCATTGCTAATCATGATATCGAGTCCGCCAAAGTTTAAAACCGTGTTCTCAACTAGTTTATTTACCGATTCAGGTTTTGAAACATCAGTTTTAATAAATAAGGCCTTATTCTCCGCACCGCGACCATTAAGTGATTCTTCCTTTTGTCTTCCAATAGTCTCATTAATATCCGCAATTACAATATTAGCCCCTTTTTCAAAAAGCATTTCCGCTATTCCTGCACCAAATCCCTGACCTGAACCTGTTACAATACAGATTTTTCCGGCTAATACTGCATTCGAATCGGACAAAATATAGATTTGAATAATTTCTGAATTATTAATTTTTACATATTTTGGAGGATATTCATTCTTTTTAAACCATTCATCAAAGTGAATTTTTAATTTTACAAAGTTTTCATCAGGTAATTGAATTTCCAAAAATTTTTCAGTCGCAGCTAATTCATCTTTACAAGAATCTGTTACTAAGCTTGCAAGAATATTTTGATTTCGTGAAGCTAACATTCGGATGGCTGGAATGGATTGGATCAGGTCGATATTCATAATCTAATTATTTTAATGTAAAATGATGAATTAGTGCATTACCTAAATTTTGGAATTCATCCAATCTATCATATTCAGGATAGTTCTCAGAATTCAGGTAGCCTTTGCCTTCAGTTGCAATCAAATATTGATGAGCTGCAATAATACAGGCCCCCGTATAATTAATTTTTCTCATTTTTTCACTCAATAATGATTTATCCCGCGTGTTTAAAATAATTGGTACAAGATCTGGAGTATTGTGCTCACTTCCAAATGTCACAATAAATTCATTTTCATAAAAATAACTGGCATATTCTTCAAATAACGCGGAACTGTTTCGTATGGGAATAAATTCTACCGAATATATTCCTCTTTTTTTAAGCTCTTCTGCTAAATGAACTTTATCGCACTCAAATTCAGTAAAATTGTCATTTTTATCATCGGCCAGTAAAGGGTATGTAGGGATTCCTCCCCCTTTCAATACAATTTGCATTATTGCTTCAAAAGAAAGAAATGAATCAGGATTTTCAGGAATATATGCAGGACCACAAGATTTTAAAAGCCGATTCCGTACTTCATTTTCAAGAGCAGCAAAATTATTTATTTCAAAACTTAATTCATCTTTTCTTAAAATTATTTTGAATATTGAAATGCGTTCTTCCTCATTTTTGAACAAGTTAAAAACTTTTTCTCTTAATGCCTTTGCTAAATGCCTTTCCCTTATTAATCCTTTTGTATATGTTTTAACAATATTTTCAAATTCCAGAGTTATTTTAAGATTACAATCAGATAAATGACTATTTAATTTATCACATAGTAGTTTTACATGCTTATTTGAAGTAGGGATTAGTTCATTGAATTGCGATCCGAAAGACTCCTGAAGTGTAAATGGGTATGATAACCCTTTACCACTGAGATATATTCTACCAGAGTTAGCAGGATCATTAATACGAATATTTTTCTCCTGATCAATTTTACTTAATCCAATAAATTCAATATTAAATAATGGAAATATGTTGAATTTTGAACACGTTTCAGCCCAGGATTGATATCCTGCAGTAGTATAAAAATCGTTAATTCCAGCAACTTTAACATCCTGATCTGATGCAAGCTTTAGAGCTTGATCTACGCTACTAAAAGCACTATATGAATAGGGTGTATGTAAATGAGCATTTACATTCAAAATATCTTCATCTAACCTATTTGGATAAGATTTTAGAAGTATGTCTTTAGAAGGAAATTGTTGCCAGAAATTAGTCATAACTGTTTATACTCCAAGTTTTGCACGATTAATTTGTTGTAAGTCAGTGTAATTCTGCCCGGGTAAATGTCCATTTAAGGGAATAATCTTCTCATGAATAGCATCAATAATCCATCCAGGTTGAGGAAAAAATGCATCTTCAAGTTCATAAGCCGGGGTAATCCAATTTCTTGATCCTACTACTACTGGAGGAGCATCAAGATAATCAAATGCTAATTCTGTTATATTTTGAGCCAGGTCATTTAAAAATGAACCTCTTTGTGCAGCATCACTAGTTAATAATATTTTACCCGTTTTTTTCACTGATTCTATTACCGGCTCAAAATTAAAAGGGACTAAAGATCTAGCATCTATTACTTCCACTGAAAAATTATATTTCTCTTCAAGGATTTTCACTGCATCAAGTACACGATACAAAGTTGCCCCGATTGATAAAATAGTAATATCTTTTCCCTTTCTTTTAATGTCTGGTTCACCAAAAGGAATTTCATAATATCCTTCAGGTACACCACCCTCATGAAATTGTTCACCAATATCATATATGCGTTGACTTTCGAAAAATACCACAGGATCAGTTCCTTGTAATGCACTATTCATTAATCCTTTTGCATCGTATGGCGTCGCTGGAAAAACAACTTTCAAACCCGGAATATGGGTTACCAGGGAAGTCCAGTCTTGTGAATGCTGTGCTCCATATTTTGATCCAACTGAAACCCTTAAAACAACAGGCATTTTAATTATATTACCACTCATGGCCTGCCATTTTGGTAACTGGTTAAACACCTCATCGCCACTTCGTCCAAGAAAATCGCAATACATAATTTCAGGTATCACCCTTCCACCAGAAATAGCATATCCAATAGCTGTTCCTACTATTGCCCCTTCAGAAATTGAGGCATTAAACAACCTGTGATATGGCAATGCTTCCGTTAATCCGCGATATACAGCAAATGCCCCACCCCAGTCTCGATTCTCTTCGCCATAAGCTATTAATGTAGGATCTTTATAAAAACGGTCAATTATAGCTTCAAAAATTCCATCGCGCAGCTGATATTGCTTCATTTTAGAAAATAGTTTCCCATCCTTATCAAAGGCAAATCTTTCTTTCTTTGCTATTTGTAGAACCCTGGGATTTTCTTCTATTTTAATAGTTACATCCAGTTTCCTGTCTTCAACTTTATCTACAGAATCATTTGAAAACATCATTTCCCCAATAAGTTCCGGATATTTCTCTAAATCCATTCGGGGTGAAATAGATTCATCTATTGAAAGTTTTAATATTTCAATTGTATCCGCTTTAATTTCTTTATCAATTACATCTAATTCTGCCTGACTTACAATCC
>CAZBZX010000307.1:0-5839 GCA_964496465.1 uncultured Bacteroidales bacterium | reverse complement strand
AGTCACTAATTTTTAAATTTTAACTATAAATATCATTATATATAATATAGTTTCAATTTCAATTGAATTTCATATTTGTTTTTAAATCAAATGATAATTATTATATTTTAAATAGTTTAAATAAATACATTTGGGTTTCTATTAATTATATATAATTTACCTTTAATTTAATTATATAAAGGTAATTAAGTTGCATATTGTTAAATAATAATATTCAATTTATTTTAGAACAAATCAACTGAAATATTTTGAATGAAAGCAGTATAATTAAATTCATTTTCAACATTTGCCTGAGATAGTAAAATTAATACTGGAATTTCTTCTCCTTTATTATTAACAATTGAAATTTCTTTTCGCATACCTACTATTTTATCTAACCCAGGTGTTACAAATTTTTTAATAAATACATCCTTTTCTTGTTGATTAGCATCAAACAAAATGCTTATGTTTTTATTCATTACTTTTTTCTTGTCAATTCCCCATAATTCTTCGGCCGCATTATTAAAGAATATAATTTTACCTTCTTGAGTAATGGTAAGTATAGCATCTAAAGCACCTTCAAGGGTTTTTTCATTTAATACTTTAATTTTTTCAACTTCTCTAAATTGCTGTCTTACTGCTTCACGAGTTTCTTTTAAGCGAATACTTAAATTCTGTTCTGAGAGTTTTAGTTTTTCTTCCTGCGCTTTTAAAATTTCTGATTGTTTTTGAGCTTGAATTTCCATTAACTTTTCATTTGTTATATTATTTCCAACAAATATTATTTTAGCTATTTCATTATACATATCATAAACAGGAGAGAAAGTTCCTCTAAGCCAGCGATCTTCTTTTTCACTTGAAAGCATTCTAAAAACACCTTCAATCGGTTTACCTTTAATTATTTTTGACCAATCATCTTCAAATTTGTTTTTTTCATCTCTATGCATAAATTCAAATACTTGCTTTTCATAAACATCAACAAGGGCGTAATTAAATGCATCACGAAATTTTCTATTACAATCTAACACTTCCCCAGAGGTGAAAAATTCGGCTTTAATGTTTGCTCTATTTAAAGCATCGAGTTGTCCTTTAAAATCTAAGCTTTGTTTTTTAAGTTCAGTTGTATCAAGGGCGAGGAAAAGTATTTGTTTTACCAAACCTTTATCATTTCTAACACAAGTATAAGTTGCCATAGTCCATAAATCTTGACCGTCTTTAGTAACATGTTTCATATAACCTTCAAAGTGCTTCCCTCCATCAGCAAGTGTTTCCCAGATATCATTAAACCAATCCCTGTCTTTTACATTTATAAACATTGAGATAGGTTGCCCTTCAACTTCAGAATTTTTTGTATAACCAAGTTTATTTAAGAATTTAGTATTTGCATATAATAAAGTTCCATCAATTTTATATTCAGCCCTGATCATTGTATGGTTTACTGAATTGGCAAAACTTACAAATTCTTCTGATTGTCTTTTAGCTTCTTCCTGTGTAGCCTGCAACTCTTCCAGGTTTTGCCTAATTTCTTCTTCCTGGCTTTTCATTGCTTCTGATTGCTCTCTAGTTTCTTCAAGTAATTTTGAAGTTTTTAAATTAATTTTAACATTAGAAATTGTTGTAGCTATACTTTCTGCAATTTTTTCAACAAAGGCCACCATATAATTGTTAATTTCATCGAATGATGCGATCTCAATAGCTCCATGAACATCTTCGTTTACTATTAAAGGCACAATTAATAAGTGATTTGGATTAGCTTTTCCTAAACCTGAAGTAATAAATAAATAATCATCAGGAACTTTTTTAATATGCATTGTTTCCTTTTCAAGAATGCACGATCCAATCATTCCTTCTCCCCAACTCAATTTTCTATCAGCAAATTTTCTTCTATCATAAGCATAAGAGGCCATTTGTTCAATATAAACTTCGTCATGAAATTCATCATTAACCAGAAATAATCCTCCCTGGTTAGCATTTAAATATTTTACCAGATTACTAATTATATTGTATGATAACTCATTCAAATTATCATTATCCTGTCGCAAAATCTCACCAAACATTGCTAAACCTTCTGCAGTCCAACTTCTCTGACTGTCCTCATCTCTTCTTTTCTTTTCTTCTAAAGCACCTTGCTTTATTTTATCCTGAAATTGAATAATTGCTTCGGCTAGCTCATCTTCTTCAACTTCTAATTTAATATCGATTTCATCCTTATTTAATCTCTTTACAAAATCTAATATTTTTAATGAATTTGAATTGTTTTTATCGAGTTTTTCTTGAATTTTTGAAATTTCTTGAATAAAAAGGTTAACCAAAAAATAAGCACCGGAACCTAAAAGAAAAGGTGCACTAATTATAAACCAAAACAAATAATTATTTGTTGTGATCTGAATTATTGAATCAACATTTAAAGGAATATTTCTTGCTATTAGTTCAAATAGAATATAACCAATTATAATAGCAACACCTAAAAACACACCGTAAAGTGTTGACTTTAGATGGAAAATTTTACTTTTTGAAATATTCATTTTATAAATAAATTGAAAACTTAATTGTTTACGAATATACTAATACTTTAGATTCAGGCAAAGGAAAATAATTATAGTACAATATACTAAACTTTTTGAAAAACAGAAAAGCGGATTATAAAATTGATAGTTAGGAATAATTAAGAATTATTTAAAGAAGCTCTTTCAATATATTTTAAACTTACTTCACCATTTACAGTATCAAATTTTATTTTTCTGCCACGGGCACCTCCAAGATCTGAAGCAATTACTTTAATATTAATCTCATTAAGCATTGATATAGCCAATTCAATATTTCTTTGACCAATATTGAAGAAATTTTTTCCAGTGCCTAATACATCTGAACCACCAAAAATTTTTGCTTGTAAACTGCTTTTAGAACTGCCTAAGGATATCATTTTATCGATTAATTTATTTATTGCTATATTTCCAAATTTTGGTGAAGCCAAACCTTGACCATTCCATAAAGGAAGCATGTAATGGTTCATACCTCCTATTTTTTTTACATTATCCCATAAACAAACAGCAACGCACGAACCAAGTATTGTATGTATATGAATTGGTGACGCAGAGACAAATAATGTCGCAGGGTATAAATAATGCATTGAGTCTTGGCTGATCATCTAAAAAGTTTCTCCATCATTAAAAAAAAGCTCACCGTCTGTTATTGCTATATCATCAACATTAATTTGTATTTCAGGAATTTTAAAAATAAATTCAGAACCTTTATTTTCTTTACTCGATAAGGAAATTTCCCCACCCAGTAAATCGAGCAATGATACAGAAACTGATAATCCTATTCCTTGTCCGTGGTTAATTGAATTAATATTATTGTTTAGCCTCTCAAAACGGTCGAAAATAACATTAAATTTATCTTTTGATATACCAACACCTTCATCACGGATTTTAAAAATTAAATGATTGCTATTTTGTTCGCAAAATACTTTTACTTCCGATTCTTGAAAGCTGAATTTCATGGCATTTTGAATAATGTTTGTTAGAATGATTTTTAATTTTTCAGGATCTGTAACAAAGTATTCATTTTTCGATTTATTTTGAAATTCATACTTAATTGAGATATTGTTTTTTCGTGATTCAACCAGGAATATTTCTTCAATATTATCGATGAAATTTTTAACTTCTAATTTTACAGGATGGAGGGTTTCAATTCCAGCTTCAATTTTTGCTGCAGTAAATAAGTTTTTTAATTGAAATTCAAGTAAAAAAGCTTCGGAATGAATAAGTGCAACCATCGATATTACTTTTTTCCATTCTTCCTTTTTTACTGAAAGGATTATTTTTGACAGACCTATTATTGATGTAAAAGGATTTATTAATTCGTTTGTAATATTTGATATAAAATGAGTTTTAAATGTTTCGGTATTTTGTAATTTAATATTAAGATTTTGAATTGTTTTAGTTAATACTTTTATCTCATTTTGTAAAGCCTCGATTTGTTTTTGAGAATCATCATTAACTTTTTGTATTTTAACTGTACTCTTCATTTTAAAATTATTTTTATTCAATATTATTTAAAGAAGGATAATCACTGAGGTGTTTAAAATGATTTTATTTTGAAAACAAACCATATTTAATAAATAATTATATTTTTTTAAATATAGTAGGTTTCATTTGTTGTAAAGGAACTTCCATGTTAAAAACCGATTCAGAGTGCCCAATAAAAAGATATCCTCCATGTTTTAAATAATTACACAACTTTTTAAGCACCATTTCTTGAACTTCTCTTTCGAAATATATTAATACATTACGACAAAAGATAATGTCGAACATTTGTCTTACGTCGTAAGTTTTGTCCATTAAATTCAATCGTTGAAAGCTAATTTTGCGTCTGATTTCAGGAGTAAAACGAACAGTTGGATTTTTACGGTCAATGCTTTTTAATAAGTATTTTTTTTTCAATTCCAGCGGAATGTCTACAGCCCTTTCTTCTGGATATATTGCATTATAAGCTTTTTGTAAAATTTGAGAAGAAATATCAGTTCCTAAGATAGAGAAATCGAATCCTTTATTTTGATTTAAAAATAATTGAAAGATCATTGCAAGTGTATAAGGTTCCTCGCCACTAGAACATCCGGCACTCCAGACTTTAATATTTCTGTTACCATTAACTCTTTGAGCATATTCAGGAAGAACATAATCATTTATAAAATTGAAGTGATGAGGTTCCCTAAAAAAGGATGTTTTATTTGTGCAAACAACATCAATTAAGTTTATAATCTCCTTAATTTTTCCTTCATTGCTAAATGCATAATTGAAATATTCAGTAAAATTTTTAATATTAAGTGCTTTTAAGCGCTTGTATAACCTTCCCTGAAGCATAATTTTTTTTTCTTCAGGTAATTTAATACCTACTTCTGTATTTATAAATGAGCTAATTTTTAAAAACTGGTCCTTTGTAAGTTTTTCCTTATATATTTTATTCAATTCCTCTATTCCGCTTTCCACTTTATTTAAATTTATTTGCATTTAATAATACTATTTATCGAATAACCTTATGCAAAGCGGCAATTAATTTTTGCGGAACAAATGGTTTTACGATCCAGCCAGTTGCGCCAGCTTCTTTTGCCTCTATTTTTTTTGACAGCTGTGATTCAGTAGTGAGAAATAGAATTGGAACTCCAGAGTAGTCGCCGTTTTGTCTGACATTTTTTATAAATTCAATTCCATTCATTTTTGGCATGTGCAAATCAGTTATAATTAAGTCAATTCCTCTACCATCGAAAAATTCAAGCGCATCAGTGCCATCATTTCCAACCAAAACGTCATAACCATTATTTTCTAATGTAAATTTTACTACTTCCCTAATACTTTCTGAATCGTCAACAATTAAAATTGTTTTACTCATTAGTGTTGAATTTTGAATTTGTTAAATCACATTGATAATTAGTAATTTATATTCGATTAAATTACTTACTATATCCTATACAAAATACGAAGATCGCATTGAGTTTACAGGTTAATTCTGATGATATTCATTATCAAAAAAAGATGATATATGTCATCATTTAACACTATTATTTAATGTTTTGTTTGATGACTAAGAACGTACATTGCTATTTTATCAAGAGGCAAAATTTTATCAACTGCATTTAGCTTTATCGCTTCTTTAGGCATTCCAAAAACAACACTGGAATGTTCATCCTGTGCAATTGTATGGGCCCCGGTTTGTTTCATTTCAAGTAATCCTTTAGCTCCATCATCACCCATGCCTGTCATTATTACACCAATAGAATTATTACCGGCATATCTTGCAGTAGATCTAAATAAAACATCAACTGAAGGACGGTGGCCATTCACCGGTTCACTGTCGCTTA
>CAZBZX010000306.1:0-5856 GCA_964496465.1 uncultured Bacteroidales bacterium | reverse complement strand
GAAAAAATTAACATCTTTGCCACCTCCGCTTCCATCTACCTGTATCCAATAATTTTCTCCTTCATTAAATCCATCTCTTAAGGTAATAACAGATGAATTTAAATTAAAGTAATCTAGATCAGAATTTTTATCATCAAAATAATCATCGTTTGCCGCAATTCCAATATTATCCCATTCAGCATTGAATAATTCATTACAAGTTGCGGCTTTGTATATGGCAATTTGAGGATCGCATTCTCTAGGATACATATTACTGATTAACTGAATTGAGGCTTTTCCGCTAGGTGTTCCTTTGAAATTAAACCATACAGAATTATCCAGTGAACTCTTACCTAGCCATTTTCTGGCATATTCATCACCCCAGTTATTTTGTGAATTAAAATCTTCTCCAATAATAGGGGGGTGGGGTTCATTTAATTCTACTGTTGCAAAATAATTGTTATATGGTCCATTTCTACCTATAGAAAGCTCAATTGCATCACAAATATTATCCCATATATTAGTTCTACCATATATTTTTACAGTTGCTTCATCGGTGCAATTTCCTTGAGTACCCGTTACTGTATATTCAATCGAGTCATAATTTACAGTAGTAATTACTTCTGATCCGGTTGTAGTGTTTAAACTTGTAGAAGGTGCCCAGATATAAGTATCGGCTCCAAAGGCAGAAATGGTGAATGTTTCGTTTTTCGTAATGTTTTTAAATAGATAAGGTATTTCAACATTTAGGGCTTCAGTAACATGAATAAAATCTTTCCTTATTAATGTATCATCACCATTTGTTCCTGAAACGGCTAAAGTAACGGTTTTTAATCCGGCTGATGAATAATTTACTTCATGTGGTCCGGTGCTTGATGCAGTTTGAGGAGTTGCATCTTCTCCAAAGTCCCATAAATAAGACGATATTTCCCCATCAGAATTATCAGTAAATGTTATATTTGCACCAACACAAACTTTTTCTTTATCAACAGAAAATGAAGCTTGTGGATCAGATGCCTCAATAGTATAAGCTTTTATACATAAATCAGATTCATAGTTTTCAATGCCATAACCTATCACCTTCCACTCAACACCATCATCACTAACCCAGCATACATCATTCTCAATATATGGATAGGCATAACCTTCAACATCACCTTCCATTGGAATAATATCATCTCTATAAGGGCAGAAATATTTAATTTTTATGTAAAAATCATCTTCAACTATAGCCGATACATCAAAAGTGTAATATCCCCAATACGGGCAACGTATATTTTTTTCAGAATATTTAAGGTCAGAAAGTGTATTACCGTTTTTCGTATTATATATTTCAATATCAATAGTGGTTGCTTGCGCAATAATATAGGTTCCGATTTTTTTTATGTATTCATTTCCTTTTGCCTCAAATTTAACTAAACCGTATCCACCATTTTCTGCAACATAAGTAGTAACGGTACTTCCTAATCTGTCGTAAAAGTAAATATTTTCGTATGCTGCAGTATCTTCATAGGATGGCCAATAGGCACATACTTGACCAATAGAATTATCATCATATGAAATATAGCCATATCCGTTATTTCCCCAATCTTCGCCCCAACTGTTTTTAATTATCCAGGCACCTGTATGTGTTCCGTCAGGGGAATCAATTCCTCCGGTAACTACTTTATTATCATCCCACCCAATAATTAATATGGCATGATCTGAATAATTATTACCTCCGTAATAATATGTATAATCATTAACATTATAATAGGGCTCATAATTTCCATCGTTTATAAAAATTGAAGCAGCAATTCCACCATGATCCATAATAGCCTTTTTAATTATTTTTTCATTATTATTCAAATGTCTTGCTTCAACAATTAAAGCTAAAGGACTTCCTTCCTTCCATGTAGCTGAATTAACATCAGGCCGAAACGGATCAAAACTTTCTAAAACCGGCCCTTTTCCTGTTACAAGATATGCGGTAGCCATATCAAAATTTCCTCCATCACTTTTATCACCTTTAAATAAAGCGGAATTGGCTAAATTTTCTTCAGAAAGATCGAGGTCTATTGCGTATTTCCCTCTTTTTATCCAATTACTTTCAACAGCAGCCATAGAAGTAAATGTCCAGCAAACGTTTTGACTTTCCTGATCCTTCACACTTGTTATCAAATTATAATCCCTTAAATCATAGCTTGATGGAATTACCCTGGCAGCTTTTAATTTTGAATTATTGCTTTCGATTTTGATATAATCAGGAGCTACAGAATAGTATATTGGGGATGGAATAAATCCTGTACCGTATCCATTTAATGATACTTTCTTATGATCATCAGCCTTTAATTTTTCTATGTGTTTTAAAAATTCAGGATTTATTTTCCCTTTTTTCGGAACTTTTTTACCAGTTGTATGAATTGATATAACAACGATTGAGAGTAATAATATACTATAACGTATGTGTTTCAATATTAAATATTTAAATAAGCAAATTAATAAATCAATATGATAAAGTCAATAGATTTTCAATATTTGTTATATTATTTTAAAATTGAATGTTAGATTATTGAAATATGGTAAAATATCTTAATTTTGTTCCCATTTTTAATTAATATATAAAAAGATACTGACTACAAATGGGTTCAATCAATAACATATTAGGTAAGCTATTCGGGAACAAGTACGAAAGAGACCTTCAGGAAATTCAACCTCAATTGGATAAAATTCTTGCTGCCTACGACATTATTAAATCACTAGATAATGATGCATTACGGTCGAAAACAGCGGAGTTTAAGCAAAGAATAAAAGATTTTATTGCTGATGAAAATAATGAAATTGAATCGTTAAAGCTAAAAGCTGAAAATGAAATTTCTGACATTGATGAAAAGGAAAAAGTTTATGATCAGATTGATGCTATTGAAAAGAAAATTAGTGACAAAATAGAAGAAATATTAAATGTAATATTACCAGAGGCATTTGCCGTTGTTAAAGAAACTGCCAAGAGGTTTAAGAAAAATAATGAGATAATTGTTACTGCCAATGAATTTGACAAAAATTTGGCCGCAAATTGCGATCATGTTGAAATTAGAGGTGATAAAGCAGTATATAAAAATTCATGGATAGCAGGTGGAAATGAAATTGCATGGGATATGGTGCATTACGATGTGCAATTGATTGGTGGTGTTGCCCTGCATGAAGGTAAAATTGCTGAGATGGCAACTGGTGAAGGTAAAACTCTTGTAGCAACCTTACCGGTATTCTTAAATGCGTTACCAGGTAGGGGTGTACATTTAGTTACAGTTAACGATTATTTAGCAAAACGTGACTCTGAGTGGATGGGCCCGATATTTGAATTTCATGGTTTATCAGTTGATTGTATTGATAAACATACACCTAATTCTGCAGATAGAAGGAAAGCTTATCTGGCGGATATAACATACGGTACAAATAATGAATTTGGCTTTGATTATTTGCGTGATAATATGGCCATTAGCACTGATGACCTGGTTCAGAGAAAACATAATTATGCCATTGTGGATGAGGTTGATTCCGTTTTAATTGATGATGCAAGAACCCCCTTGATCATTTCTGGTCCGGTTCCGAAAGGGGATGATCAACTATTTGATGAATTTAAACCAAAGGTTGAAAAATTAATAAATGAACAGAAAAAATTAGTTACTCAAATTTTTGCTGAAGCTAAAAAATTGATAGGTGAGGGTAATAAAGAAGAAGGTGGTAAGTTGCTTTTAAGAGCTTTTAAAGGATTACCAAAAAATTCTGCTATTATAAAATATTTAAGTGAAGAAGGGAATAAAACCTTGATGCATAAAACAGAAAATTTCTATATGCAGGAAAATAGCAAAAACATGCATATAGTTACTGATGAACTGTATTTTATTTTAGATGAAAAGCAAAATTCAGTTGAATTAACTGATAAGGGATTGGATTTAATTACAGGAGAATCTGAAGATAAAGGATTTTTTATTCTCCCTGACATTGGAAGCGAAGTTGTAGAGATTGAAAAATCAAATTTAAAACCGCAGGAGAAAGTTGAGAAAAAAGATCAATTAATCAGGGATTACGCTGTAAAATCAGAAAGGGTACATACTGTAAATCAACTTTTAAAAGCGTATTCATTGTTTGAAAAAGATATTGAATATGTGGTGATGGACAATAAAGTGAAAATTGTTGATGAGCAAACCGGCCGTATTATGGAGGGGAGAAGGTATTCAGATGGCTTACATCAGGCTATTGAAGCTAAAGAACGAGTGAAAGTTGAAGCTGCAACTCAAACGTTTGCTACCATTACACTACAGAATTATTTTAGAATGTATCATAAGCTTGCAGGTATGACTGGTACTGCTGAAACTGAGGCAGGTGAATTATGGGATATCTATAAACTGGACGTAGTTGTGATACCAACAAACAGGCCAGTGATAAGGGATGACAGAGAGGATTTAGTATATAAAACCAAAAGAGAAAAGTATAATGCGGTTATAGAGGAAGTAGTTCGAATGGTGAAAAATGGCAATCCTGTTTTAGTTGGTACTACATCTGTTGAAATATCTGAATTATTAAGCAGGATGCTTAAAATGAAAGGCATAAATCATAATGTTTTAAATGCTAAATTACATCAAAGGGAGGCAGATGTTGTTGCCCAGGCCGGGAAACCCAGGGCAGTTACTATTGCTACAAATATGGCTGGTCGTGGTACAGACATAAAGATAAATGATTTTGTAAAAGAGGCTGGTGGTTTAGCAATAATGGGTACAGAAAGACATGAATCAAGAAGGGTTGACAGGCAGTTACGTGGACGATCTGGTAGGCAAGGTGACCCTGGTATTTCTCAGTTTTATGTTTCCCTGGAAGATGATTTAATGCGGTTATTTGGTTCAGAGAGAATAGCCGGAATTATGGATAGATTGGGATTAAAAGAAGGTGAAGTTATTCAGCATTCCATGATTTCAAAATCAATTGAAAGAGCTCAGAAGAAAGTTGAAGAAAATAATTTTGGTATTAGAAAAAGACTATTGGAATACGATGATGTGATGAATTCGCAAAGGGAAGTAATTTATACCAAACGTCATCATGCATTGTATGGAGAGAGACTTGTTGTGGATATTGCCAATATGATGTATGATGTATGTGAGAGTATTATTGAAGAATATCATCCAATTGCTGATTATGAAGGGTATTCATTTGAATTGATCAGGGCATTATCAGTCGAATCTGCTGTTGATGAAGATGAATTTACTAAAACAAGTGCTAAAGAGGTTTTAGAAAAAGTATATAAGGTTGTTAAAGAGGCTTTTCAACGAAAGGCAGATCAAATTGCAAAACAAGTTTTTCCTGTTGTAAAAGATGTTTATGAAAAACAATCTAAAATATACGAAAATATTGTAATACCTATAACTGATGGTTCAAAAACATATAATATAGTTACTAATCTTGAAAAGGCATATAACACTGAAGGAAAGGAATTAGCCATATCTTACCAGAAAAACATAGTTCTTGCTACTATTGATGAAGCATGGAAAGAGCATTTAAGAGAGATGGATGACTTGAAACAATCAGTTCAAACTGCACAATATGAACAAAAAGATCCATTATTAATTTACAAGTTTGAGTCATTCGAATTATTTAAATCAATGATAGATAAAATAAATAAGGAAGTGGTTTCTATTTTAATGAAGGGGTATATTCCGATAACTGATTCAAGTGGCGTACAAAGGGCTCAGGCTCCGAGAAAACTTGATTTAAGTAAGTATGAAACTTCTAAAACTCAAATGGAAGGGTATGGTGCCAGATCAACAAGCTCACCAGATCAACCAAATGTTCCTCAAAAATTACAACCAATAAGAGCTGAAAAGAAAGTTGGAAGAAATGAACCAT
>CAZBZX010000305.1:0-5898 GCA_964496465.1 uncultured Bacteroidales bacterium | reverse complement strand
TTAGCCTTGATCCATTTAACCGTTTCTATAAAATCAAGCGCATAATTATTATGTTCTTCCATTCCTGTAGCTATAGCCAAAACGTTTGGATCGAAAATAATATCTTCAGGTGGAAAATTAATTTTTTGAGTTAGTAAATTATAAGTTCTTTTGCATATTTCTATTCTCCTTTCGAAACTATCAGCCTGACCTTTTTCGTCAAAAGCCATAACAATGGCAGCAGCTCCATACTGTTTAATTTTAGATCCCTGGGCTAAAAATACTTCTTCCCCTTCTTTTAAGCTGATTGAATTTACAATAGCCTTTCCTTGTAGGATTTGCAAGCCAGCTTCAATTACTTCCCATTTCGATGAATCTATCATAATTGGCACCTTAGCAATATCCGGTTCGGAAACAACAAGCCGTAGAAAAGTAACCATCTCTTTTTTTGCATCAAGAAGGGCGTCGTCCATATTTACATCTACAATTTGGGCTCCGTTTTCAACCTGTTGTCGCGCAACTTTTAGAGCTTCTTCATATTTTTTTTCCTTAATCAGGCGTGCAAATTTCATCGATCCGGCAACATTAGCTCTTTCACCAATATTAACAAAATTCTTCTCACTCCTAATGGTTAATGCCTCAAGTCCACTAAGCCGGGTTTCTTTTTTAATTTGTGGTGATTTTCGCATATTTGCTTTCTCAGCTAATCTTGCCAACTCTCTGATATGATCAGGAGTTGAACCGCAGCAACCGCCAATAATATTAACAAATTGATTATCAGTAAAATCTTTTACTAAAGAGCTCATTTCTTCCGGAGTCTGATCATATTCTCCGAATTGATTAGGCAAACCGGCATTTGGATGTGCGCTTACGTAAATAGGTGAATATTTGGCCACTTCTTCGAGATGAGGCCTCAATTCTTTAGCTCCTAGGGAACAATTCAGTCCAATACTAAGTAAATCGAAATGAGATACTGAATTGATAAATGCTTCAATTGTTTGTCCTGATAAGGTCCTACCGCTTGCATCGGAAATTGTGGCGGAAACCATTACGGGAAGTTTCAAATTTTTCTCTTTAAATAATTCATTAATAGCAAAGAGCGCACCTTTTGCATTTAAAGTATCAAAAATGGTTTCGATTAATAGCAAGTCAACGCCTCCATCAATTAATCCCATCGCATTTTCTTTATAAGCTTTAACAATTTCATCAAAAACGATAGCTCGAAAGCCCGGATCATTTACATCAGGAGATAAAGATGCGGTTTTGTTCATTGGACCTAATACACCGGCAACAAACCGTGGTTTCTTTGGATTCTTTTCTGTAAATTCATTGGCTATTTTAACCAGCATTTTAGCTGATTCGAAATTCATTTCGTATGCAAACTCCTCTAGTTTATAATCACTTTGTGAAACCTTGTTAGCACTAAAAGTATTCGTTTCAATAATATCAGCTCCTGCTTCCAGAAAATCATAATGAATTTTTTTAACAATTTCAGGTTTTGTTAAAGTCAATACATCAATATTTCCTCTAAGTTCAGAAGGATGATTTTTAAATCGTTCGCCTTTAAAATCTTTGTCTTCGAATTTATATATTTGACTGCTTGAGCCTACAGGTCCAGCTATAACTAGTATTCTGTCCTGTAATTCTTTATATATATCTTTTTTAACCATCATTTATTTTAATGAATTTGCAAAGATAGAAATATAATTTTTACTTTTTATAATTGAATTTAGAAAGCTGGCGTATACTTCTAGCGATATTTTATATCATTTAATAATTGGTTTTAATTTGCCAGATAATAGAATGCTATTATTTTGAAATTATATAAAACCTACCACCCCAGGTAGAAATCTTTTTTAATTGTATTTTCCAGTAGTAAATTCCTGGAGAAAGAGTTGATTCATAGGTGAAATCATTATCAGGAATAATCTCTGATTCAAATACTTTAGCCCCTTTATTATTATAAATAATTATTTTGAAAGGACTTCTGGCTAAACCTTTAGTTTTAAAATTTATTATTTCATTTACAACAAAAACAGAAGAATCGACTGGTAAAACAACATTTAATTTGTATGCTTTAAATTTTTTAGGTGTACTAAGCTCTTTTTCGATTTCAGGATGCGGAATATAATTATTTGCCAGAAATAATTCTGGAGAAATATTAAAAATTGTTTTATTTGAAGTTGTGTCAATTTTTTTTGACGGATTAAGAAAAATAATCAACGTACAAGCACCAATAATAATTATAGCGGATAATGCAAATAGAAAATTTTTAAGGGCTAACTGTTTTTTACTTTTCGGATTACTCAATTGTATAAAGTTTAAAATAATATTCTTAGAAAAAGATTTTACTTTTTTCTAAATTTAAGCATAATTACCTTGAGATAAAAATATATTTATATTCTTATCCCAATTATAATAACATCATCAATCTGATTATATTCACCTCGCCAGGCATCAAACGTTTCATTTAAAATAAATTTTTGCTCATCCATTGGTGAAGTTTGAATTTCAGCTAATAATTTTTTAAATGGTTTTGCCATGAATTTTCTTCCAGCATCACCTCCAAACTGATCAATAAAACCATCAGAGAAAATATAAAGCGTATCACCTTTTTTAAGTTTTATTTCATTATTCGTAAATGAGTCTTTCTCAGCTATATGAATTCCAATTGGCATTTTATCTGCCTTAGTTTCAATTAATTCACCATTTCGAACAAGGTATAATGGATTATATGCCCCAGAATATTGAACAATATTTTTCTTAAAGTCGAACATCAATAATGAAATATCCATACCATCTTTTGCTTCTCCTTCTTTACCAGTTTGTGAAAGGGTTTCTTTCACATGGGCGCGAAGTTGGTTTAGAATTTTATTTGCCTGGTTAATTTGTCCTTTATTTACAATTTCATTTAAAAATGAAACACCAAGCATACTCATAAATGCCCCTGGTACACCATGACCAGTACAATCAGCAGCAACAATTATAATTTTATCATCTTTTTCTGCCATCCAGTAAAAATCACCACTAACTATGTCTCTAGGTCTAAATAAAACGAAATAATCTGGTAAAGTTCTATCTAATTTTTCAACCGAAGGTAAAACTGCAGTTTGAATACGCTTTGCATATTGAATACTATCAGTAATTTCTTCATTCTGTTTAAGTATGTGATCTTTTTGTTCTTCAATGGTTTTAGTTCTTTCTTTTACTTTTTGTTCCAAAATTTGTTTATCTCGTTGAAGTTTTCTTTCTCTTAATTTTACAACAAAAACAATTAAAGCAAGAAGAATTAAACTAACAATTAAATAAAACCAACCTCTTTGCCAGAAAGGTTTTTTAATAAAAAAATCAATCGTTTGTTCGCTACTAACATTTCCTAATACATTTTTAGCTCGAACATGTAACATGTAATCTCCAGGTGGAATATAGGGGAAATTGATAATCGAACTTGTCCCCCAGTCGGACCATTGTTTCATTAATCCTTCAACGAAATATTGATATTGAATAGCATTTTCTTTAATATAAAATGGCGCAGCTAATGTAATTTTAAGCGAGTTATTCTTGTAGTCCAGAACCAGATTTTCAATAGTAAATTCAATACCTTCCTGGTTTTTAATTTCCTTTACAAAAATATTTAAATCGGGATTATATAGAATCCCTTTACTATATACAATTTTATACAACTTTTTATCTTTGTCTATTATCCAAATATTCTTTTTGTAATCAATATAGATATTTTCAATTCCTTCAAATAAACTTAAATAAATATTGTTTTGTAAATTATATTTTTCAGGATACTTTAATGCCTGCCAAGTCTTTTCATTGTAAAGCCAAAATGCGTCTGTTTGGGAATTGATATAAGATAAATCGTTTTTTAATTCACCTGTAATTACATTTTCTTCAACCAAACTATCTTTTTTAAATTTATATACAAATACTTTGGAAGGAAGAAAAGCATATATTTCATTATTTATTTCTTTTACTATTGTTGGATCAGCAAAGTTGTTATCAATTGTGTAGTAATTAGTTAACTTTGTTTTTAAATTGTATTGAAAAACATCATTATCTGTACCTATCCATAGCAAAGTATCTTTTTCAATTACAGAATAAACTGATTCGTTAGCTAAGGCGTCTATATCCTGGATGTTCCAAACCTGGTTTTTGTATTCAAGTATTAAAAATCCATCGGATGTACATACATAAACTTTGTTTGAATTAACTTTTGAAAGTTCAACATAATGGATGTATTTATCTTTAATAATTGTTTTTACTTTATTATTTGTAATTTCATATAATCCATTATTTCCACTTACTAATAGCATACTGTGAAATGGGACAAGTTGCTTGCATTTATCTTCTAATCCAGCAATTTTAACATACCTGTGACTAATAGATTTTAGTTCCAGAATTTTTTTCTTTTTATAGCTTACAGATGTTCTTTTACGTGAAGTTCCTAATTTAGAATCAGGTTCTTTGGAGGCTAATATTTTTGCAGGTTCTTCAATTTTATCTATCAATCTTGCAAAAAAACTTTTCTTTTTCTTTTTACTTTTACTTTTACTTTCATCTTCCTTGATAACTGTTTTTGGTGGGGGGTGAACTGGTGCATTTTGAATTATTGTTTTTTGCACGGGTGGTTTAACTTTAACTGTTACTTCTTTTTCTGAAAAGTCTTTAATTTCTGACAAATTATAAACACTTTCGCTAGTACCAACATATACTGAATTATTAAAGAGAATAATAGACAATAAGTTACCTTCTAGTCCTGGATATGAATTATACTGCCTGATTGGGAGTGAAAAGTCAACCCGGCTGATCCCTAAATCATGGGATAACCACAAACCATCGTGAACATCTTTTCCAAGTGCAAAAATTTCATCGTCGGGTAAACCTGTTGCGTAGCTTACTTTAAACAATGTTTTTCCAGTTTTTTTATGAATAACTAATACTCCACCAATTAGTGTGGATACAGCAAAACTTGAATCTGACACTGAAATGCTGTTTAATAAGATACTTTCATTTAAATAATCCTGGTCTTTAATTTTAAATTCATTTAATGTTTTACCATCAAAAACGAATAGTTTGTTGTTCGATGTTCCTATAATTGTTTTCGATTCATATGGAATATTAAACAAAACAAGCCCTGTTTCTTTAAACCCTTTAAATGCAGCTGGCTTAATTGAATCATTTTTTAAGCTATATAAATCATTATTAGTGGAAGTTATTAAAAGTTTATCCTGTATTTGTATTAAATTATTAAAATACATATTACTATCAGCCACTATTTGGTTTACTAAAGTATAATCTTGGATATTAAAAATGGAGATAACTTGTTCTGAAAGAACAATTAATTTGTTATTATAACTGGCAATCTCATTAACAAAACCTAAATATGTAGAGTCTGTAATAATTGATTTAAATTCATAGTTACCTTTATTGTTCTTTTCAATATAACCAAGATCATTATTGCAACCTATAAAAATAATATTATACATAGGGTGTCTATACATTGTTAAAGGGAATGAGGGCATCGAAATTAAATCCCATTGAATCCCATTAAATGTTAGTATTCCTTTCCTGTTTGCGAAAAACATAATCTGGTTCTCATCTTGTAAAATTGACCAGCTTTTTAGATTGTACCTGTCTTCAAGTTCAAAATTGATGATATAAGGATTACCATTTTGGGAATTAACAACTTTGAAACAATTAATAAGAAAAAAAAGAATTATTAATGGTTTAAATAAGGTTACATATTTTTTCATATTTAAGGTATTTATGCAATTATTTTGTGTAAAATTTAAGGCAATTTAACGAATAAAAAAAATCTTATTTTACAAATATACAATGATCTATATTAAATTGTTCAATAAACTGACTTTCAAATTTATAAAATACAAAAAATATTAAAATTTATAATTA
>CAZBZX010000304.1:0-5933 GCA_964496465.1 uncultured Bacteroidales bacterium | reverse complement strand
AATCGCCGGAACGAAGCCCTGCTTCAATATGGCAGCATTTTACATGTTCTTTTTTTGCAGTAACTGAACAAGCCAGGGTGGCGTTTACATCACCCACCACCACCACCCAATCGGGTTTTTCTTTATGAAGCACCTTTTCAAATTCTATCATGGTCTGGCCTACCTGCTCGGCATGTGTTCCTGACCCTACTCCCAGGTTAATATCTGCCTCTGGTATTCCCAGGTCCTCAAAAAAGGCTTTCGACATTCGGTCATCGTAATGCTGGCCGGTATGAACCAAAATATGGTGAATGGTGAATGGTGAATGGTGAAGCGTTTTATTATATATATTTATAGCTTTAATAAAGGGAGCTATTTTCATGAAGTTTGGTCGAGCACCGACAACTGAGATTATTTTCAACATATTTATTTTTTATTATTTATTCTTTTATTGAAAAGATATTTGCAACAGCATAAATTGGAAAAACCTTGATTTTATCATATTCCGAGAAATTTTCTTGCGAAACGCGAATGCCCATTTCAATTTTTTTTTCGTTTAAAAACAAAAACATGCTTTGCATACTTCCCTTTGATCCTGATTTCACTTCTATCGGCAGTATCCTTGTGTTCTTTTGCACTAAATAATCCACCTCTGCCTGACTGTTTTTTGATTCTCGCTGCCAATAATACAATTCATTTCTTTTGACCGAAACTTTCATTAATTCTAAGCCCACAAATAATTCTGCAATAGACCCTTTATTTATAGAATCAAAACCACTCTTCAGTAATAAATCAGATAATTCAAGACCCAATATACGTTGATAGATCCCTGAATCAAAAACAATATATTTACGGAATTTAGCATTTACTTCAGCCCCTAATGGAACGCCATTTGCTGAAGAATGGGTTACCGGATAAATTAATCCGGCCATTGATAACAACTCTAAACACAATTTTACCTGTCCCCTATTTAAATCAGGCGTAGCTTTCTTATATACAAATTTATTAGAATTCTGGGCAACTACAGAATTGAAGACTTCTCTGAGCATAAATGATGAAACGCGCTTTTTATACTTAACAAAATCATCTTGAAAGGATAGAATCAAATCATCCAATACTTGCTGGCATTTCAATAAATCCCCTGTTTCAACATAATGCGATACCACCTTAGGCATTCCGCCTATAATAACAAAACGCTTGTACAAATTCAATGCTTTTTTGTGAACCAATTCCGTCAATGGCTTTTCGGGCTTCGCCCTTTGAATGGCATCAAGCAGCTTGTTTTCACCTATAGCGTATAAAAACTCTTTGAACGAAAAGGGATATAAGAAAAGTGAACGTATACGACCGACCCCAAAGGATGGAAGCTCCGATAAAGCAAATTCCAATAGTGAACCTGCTGCAATAAGATGAAGTTCGGGATATTGCTCATAAAAAAACCGCAATGACGAAATAGCTGCTAAGCTGCTTTGAATTTCATCAATAAATAACAATGTATTTCCCGGTTCAATAGGGGTATTATAAATCAATGCTAACTCATCACATATTCTATGAGGCTCCAAATTTCCTTCAAAGACCTTGCTAATTTCCGGGTTCAGTTCCAAATTTAGTTCAATAAAATATTGAAATTGCTTGCCAAATTGCTTGACTAAAAATGATTTTCCAACCTGCCGGGCACCACGTATCAATAATGGAAAACGATTCTGTTCATCTTTCCATATATTTAACTGGCTTTCAATATCTCGATTTAGATACTTCATTGTTTTTAATGCATACTCATATAAATATTCATTTTTTCCAAGGCAATAATAATTAATATTATTTGTTTTTCCAAGGCAATAATATATAATTTTTATCATTTTTCCAAATCAATTATATCCAATATTCGGCATTGAAATTGCTTGTATTTCCCTTGAAGACAAACCGCAGTAACTGGAGATGATGTGAATCATAGAACCGTCGTAGTGGTGAGAAGTGAGTGTGAGAGTGAGAAGTGAGAGGTGAGAGGAAAGAGCGAGTGTGAGGAGTAAAAAGTGAACGGTAAAAAGTGAACAGTTTTAAGCCACGTAGTGGCGATGTGTTGGTTGGCGCTGAGGAAAACCTGGTAGTGTCTGTAAGACCTAACAGTGTTTGAGTGAAGGAAAGGGGAGAAGTAAGAGGTGAGTTGTGAATCGTGAGAGGTGAAAGGAAAGAGCGAGTGTGAGAGTGAGTGTGAGGAGTAAAAAGTGAACAGTATAAGCCACGTAGTGGCGATATGTTGGTAGAAATATATGAAAAAACCAAAAAAAAGTGCCGTAGGTACGGCATTAGATGAGTGAGAGCGGAGTTGTGAATCGTGTTTTTGGTTTCAGGTTTAATGTTTAAAATTCGATCTTTTCTCCTTAGCCTTAGCCTCAGCCTTCTCTTAAGTGTGAACAGTGAGAAGTGAATGTATAGTTAATAGTTAACAGTTGTTAGTTTCGCTCTTATCTATGACTGAATAGCGTTGACTTTTTTTATTACTCGCTCCCACAGCCCATACAAAAGGCTTGCTCGTGAACCTCCATGCAATAATATATTATTGCATGGAGGTTTCATAATATCTTAAATATTTTGTTTGCACCATAATTTGAAAAACGGATCAATAAATTCAATCTCTTTATCGAAAGTATCAATTATTTCTTTTATTTCTAATGCCTGTTTAAGCCTGTTTATATTACCTGATGTGCCCAAATTATATTTTCTTATAACTTCCTTTGAAGTGATTGCTTTTTCTTTGGCCAAAACGACTTTTAAAAAATTAATTTGCAATGGTGATAAATTTTCTATCTCTTTTCGATACATAATACCATTATACAAAAAAATCTCTTCCAAAGCTTTATCTATTATTTCATTATCAACAATATTCAGGGTATTGGTAAATACCTGGTGCGATAATTGCTGAACACAATATGGATGGTTTGCCGCTATCTCAATTATATGTGCTATTTGTTGAGGAAAAATTGTTTTACCATATTTTATAAATGATTCTTCAATATAATTTATCCAGTGTACAGTTTCAATTTTTTGCAAATAAATAGTATCTCCAAAACGATAAAAGGGCATTGCTTTGTTTTGAAAAATATCGTTTATAATATGCCTTTTACTTCCATAGAGGCAGTAGCAGGTGTTCTGGTGCTGCTGCCATACTGAACGCAACTTTTGTTGAAAACCATTCCCGTCACCAAATTGGGCAACTTTTTGAAATTCATCGATACATATCACAAATTTCAGGTTTTTCTTTTTTGAGATGTTTTCTGGAAGATTTAATGCTTCTATCCAATGCTGTTGGTTTTCACGGAATTCGATTTTTACAGAAAAATCAGTACCTGGATCTGAACCCATAGAAAAAACAGGTATAATGCTTTTAAAGAATTCCTTTCCGTTTTTTACCCATTCCTCCCATTTATTTGATGATTTTTTTAATACTTCAGTTACCAATACCTCATAAAACTCTTGCTCATTACTTATTGAAAATACATCGATAAAACACACTTTTACCTCTTTCTTATCACTTTCTATTATTTCTGCAGCCCTTTTTACCAATGAACTTTTACCCCAACGACGTGGTGAAATGATCATTGTGTTTATACACGACGAAAAATTTGTAGTAAGTTTTTTTAGTTCATTTGTTCGGTTCACAAAGTTTTCGCCTGATGCAATTTTTCCAAATAAGAAAGGTGAAGTCATTTTCTATTTTTTCGATAAAAATAATATACAATTATGAATTATGCAAATTTGCATAATGCAAATATAGATAAATATCAATTTGCTCACCCAAAATCTTCCTCCTAACAAACTCATCACGGCAATATACTTAGTGTGAGAGTGAGAAGTGAAGAGTGAAATTGCCGTTTGCTTTAGCTGACGGCAATATGATAATATAAAAACTCACCCCCAGCCCCTCTCTCCTCGCTTTGCTCGCAAAGAGGGGAGTGCTCTGTTGAAAATTATGTTTTGCTTATATAGTAAAGTCTATTATTGATTTAATAGAAATTCATGAATATTATCTGGTGTAATTACTTTAAAAGGAGTTTCAGGATATGCATTTGAAAAAGTTTTTGATAAAAATGCTTTTTCCCCCTTACCCCACTTAAATTCAAAAGCTGATAACATCCCATTAATTTCTTCAATGTAATCAATTTCCTGTTGCTGGGTGGTTCTCCAGAAATACGATTTAAATGCTATATCGTTATTATAGTTTAATTTTAACCGTTCACTTATTATAAAGTTTTCCCAAAGAGCACCGGCATCGCTTCTTGATGATAAAGGTAAAAGATTAGATATAACTGCATTGCGGATGCCATTATCATAAAAATATATTTTTTTCCCTTTCTTTAATTCGTTTCTTACATTTCTATTAAAACCATTCAATTTAAAAATGATATAGGCCTTTTCAAGAATATCAATATATTTTTCCACAGTACCTTTATCAGAACCAATATGCTTTGACAATTCATTATAGGTAACTTCATTTCCAACTTGCAATGCCAGTGCTTTTAAAATTTTTTCCAGTAATGCGGGCTTCTGAATTTGATCAAGCATAAGCAAATCTTTATACAAATAGCTGGAAGCAAGTGATTTAATTAGTTTGTTTTCAGAACCGATATTTAACACAATATCGGGATAATAACCATAAATTAGCCGATGTTCTAATAGGTTTTTCTCTTTCAAAAGACCATGATAATTTACCATTTCATTAAAAGAGAAAGGATGAAGAAAAAACTCAAATTTTCTCCCGGTTAGTGGTTCCTGGACTCTATTTGCCAATTCAAAAGCTGACGAACCAGTAGCGATTAGCTGGATGTCTTTGAAATTATCATGAATTATTTTCAATACTAAACCAATATCATGGATACGCTGAGCTTCATCTACTACTACTATTTTATAATTTGCCAGGTAAGGTTTTAATTTTTCTACCCCTGGATTTGACAGCACATCGCGAACATCAGGATCATCCCCATTTAGAAATAAAACAGGTTGTTTATATTTACTGGTTATCGATTCAACAAGTGTTGTTTTACCTACCTGCCTTGCACCATAAATGATGATTGTTTTCTTTTTAAAAATAAACTGCTGTATTATCTCTTCCAGGCTCCTGTTTACCATATACTAAAATTTACTGCAAATATATAATTATTCGAAACAAATCGCAAATTATTATATTATTTTTCGATTTGAATCATTTTTTTATATACTTTTTCTTTTTAAGACATTCCTTATACTATGTAATAAATAATGGGCTAAAGCCCCGTTCGATGGGAATTGCGAGTCGTGAAGAGTGAATGGTGAGTCTTTAGTTGATAGTTTATGCCCCCTGCAGATAAAAATTATCACTAGTTTCCTCCCTAACTTACCTTCAGCTTTAGCTGACGGACTTAAAATATTAAGAAAAACGTGGACTTTAGTTCTTTATAAACTAACAACTATTAACCATTAACTATTATCTAACAACTAGAAATTAACAACTAAAAAACCCGGGGGTTTTGTTAAATAACCCCACCCTAAATCTATTCAATTTAACCTCACCCCGACCCTCTCCTTAAAGTAATTGCCTATTATATGGCATAAAATTATTACGTTTTTTATACACCAACATATTTGTGAATATTTTATATTGATTTTTAATTAAAGGTTTAGTATTCCGCTGTAAAAAATTGACTAGCAATTACTATACTAAATGATTACAGCGGAAGATTTTGGCTAAGCCAAAACCCCGGACTGCACACGCTAAAGCGTGATTGTCCGGGGATATTAATATTTAGGCCCTTCAGGCCTTTTAAAATAGATTTATATATTTTAAATTATATTTTTAGTCCGTAGGACATCTATATTTGTAGAATTTAAAAATGAAAATTTAAAGCGTTCCACGTATTGAAATTGATCAGGGCTTTAAAGTTGTATGGAACGCAAATACCAGCCAATATAAAAAACTC
>CAZBZX010000303.1:0-5969 GCA_964496465.1 uncultured Bacteroidales bacterium | reverse complement strand
CGACTATAGGTTTGCCAATCAAGCCGTCATCTATTACTTTACGGCAAGTTTGGTGACCACCACCTAAAAAAGTGTCTGGTGCACAACCTATTAAAAATCCTTTTTCCTTTGCCAATGCTATTACTTTTTTTCCGTCACTTTTTTCTACTGCCAGGGGCTTCTCACAATGCACATGCTTTTCCGCGTTTAATGCTTTAAGATTAATTTCAATATGGACTTGAGGTGTTGTTAAATTAAGGACTATTTGAATCTGTTTATCTGCAAGCAACTCATCAACCGTCATGGCTTTCAGGTTGAACTCTGTTGCTTTGGATTTTGCTGCCTCCATTCTAATGTCAGCACAAGCGATAATTTCAATGTTAGAAAATATTTGAGATGCAGTTAAATAGGCTCCGCTTATATCTCCACATCCTATAACGCCTACCTTAATTTTATCCGACATAATGTAGTTCTCCTTTTTGTAATTATATATTGTTATTTACTAGCTAAACCATTTTCGTTGTCTATTTGGCAGATTATTTAAAACTTTGAGTGTTGTATTAACATTATCCACAATCTGAAAATCAAACATTCCCACACAAATAAAATCAGCGCCGTTTTCGAAAGCCCAACGAAATCCATCTTCAGGTTCTATTGCCCCAGCAGCTAAAACTTTGTAACCCATAACCGGAATTTTAGCCTTATTCACAAATTCAATAGTACGATCAGGGAACAAACAAAATAAATTGTTATGAAATTTATTATGATCGGGACTATTCTTCCCATCTACTTCATAAGGTACTCTGTTCTCGACAGGATGAGCAGACCAATATTTATCATGATGCATGGTCTTCATATAGTAGTCAGGAACAATTCCATTATCGACACAAGAAATTAAAGCATCGATAGTGTGCGAAGCAAGGCCGGCAGTGTATCTCTGACCTCTTATATTGTCGATCATTTTCCCTACTACATCAATTTTATTGTCACGAACCAGCCAGTCACACCAGTTTCCAATTACCTGTATTATATCAACACCATGATCTATGGCTATATTAATCTGTTCATATATATCGCCTTTTTTCATATTGGGTGCTACCTGAGAAATGATTTTTATTTTGCTACCAGTGTTTTTCTTATACTTTGCCAGCAAAGAATTAGACGGAAATCCAATATTTATTGTGTTTATCCCTGCTTTTTCAGCAAGCATTAGAGTTTCGAATACCTTTTTTTCAGTATTATAGGCTTTAAATAAAGACGAAACATAGATTAGATCTCTTGCATGTGCCCAACCGCCTATAAGATTACCTCCCATTACCAATCTGCTTATTTCATGATTTCCAATTATACCTTTAGGCAATTCACCTTGTAAATCTACAAGTGATGTATGTTTTAATTGAATAGTTGCTCCTGATATAACATCTACATCATACTTTTTGTTTCGCAACAAACCTGCCCAGGTCATTAATCCAATTGCAGGCAGTGTAGCCAGGTTTTTTAATGCTTCACGTCTCGAACGCATAGGATACTTATCAATTGACTCCACTGGTTCATCATCATTTTTCTTTTTCGTAACACGAAAATAATCTAAACCATACCCTCTAGTTTTGGCAAATATGAGAAATTGCAGTACAATTATTTCAATAAATATGGCGTTTACAATGAATACATGTCCTTCGGAATTTCCAATGAATGATGCACCAAAAGGAGGATATACAAAATAATAGAGTGCAAGTAAAACACTACCGGCTATTGCAGCATAACGTATCCAAAAGCCAATAAATAAGCCAATACCTATAAGAATTAGGCCATACACGTTCAAAAGATCAACAATATTCAGAAAAGGTGGGGATGCCAAAGCTCTATAAAAGGAAGAAAAAGGACCTGTTGAGTTTAATAGAAAAATTTGAGATGACCAGTCAGGTAAATATAATTTAGAAATACCTTCATATAAAAAATGCCACCCAATAGAGATTCTTAGCAATGTGAAGATGATTCTTTTTATGTTTGTAGCAATCCTCATAGGAAATTATATTTATCAATTAAAAATTAAACGACCTTCTGAAAAATGTTATAAAAGAATGTGTTAAAATAACAAGTTTCTTCAAAATACGAGTTATATGTATAGATTTTAATTGTGGCCAATTGGTTATTTCTAAATCTCTCCATAAATGATGTACAACAGCAGTTTTATTTTGGTATTATTGTCATAATTACTCTTGCATATCTTGATAATTTAGTCTCACCTTTATCTGTTACTTTCAAAATAATATGAATGGTTTCTTCCTTTTCAACTTCAGGTGCTGTAAAGAAAATACGCTGTGAATTCTCAGGCGGACCAAGTTTTATATCTTTTTTATAGGAACCCGCCTCCGGATAATAAAACCAAAGATAGCTTAAATTATCTCCATCTGGATCATACGAGTCAAAGGCATCCAATTTAAATCCTTCTCCTGATTTTACGGTTAATTGTTCAGCATGACTTAAAACTGGTACCGGTGGATGATTGGCTTCGTTATATGATTTTAAACACCAATCCATTCGGGCAGCAAAATCATTTTGAAAGTCATCTCGCCAGCGCCATAAAGTCACTTTATATTCGTTAAAAGTAACGGTGTCCTTTCCAACTGCTCTTCCATATTCTTTATGAATATATGGGGTATAAATATCATATGCATTAGTCCATATTGCCCTTGTTTCAGGAGCAATTAGAACATCTGATCCTCCTTTTTTAGTTTTTGTAAAATCTGGCTTGTACAATTCGTAACGGCCACCCCAACCACCCCACTCAGGATGCTCCGGATCACTTAATCCATTTGGAATTAAATTCAACCACGATGGTGTATCTCCTTCCATTCCCCATGCAACATCGGGATAAGCTACACCCAGAGTACCGTGACCTTGTTGAATATTTTGTGCCAACCAACTATTACTTATCTCATCATTGTTTATACCATTTATATAGCTATTAATTCCAGTCCATGTTGCGCTGCCGTAATCATCACCCGGACTTACGATGTAAAATAAGTCGGGAAAATTATTTCTGATCCAGATACCACAATCGTCCTGGTCGGATATGGTATAAACCCTGAGTTTTGCAATTAATTTTTTAGCTTCGGCCTCTGTTTTTGTTTGTTTAATTTTATATAATGTTTGGGCAAGAGTATTTACACCACCCCAGACAGATATCCATAATGGACGTTCATCATTTTCTTCAAGTACTTTAATAATCCAATCAGATCCTTCTGAATCTTTTCCATCGCCAACACCCAACATACCGTATTTTGGCAAACCTTTTTTAACTAATTTCAGGAGCGCTTCTTCACTGGGAAAACCTGCTTCATGCTTTAGAAGGTTGGGTTGTACCCTGCCATAAGCTAAAACAACTTTTTTTATTGATTCAGGATTAACTTCTGATTTAAGCCAACAAGAAGTTGTTGCAATGATTCCTTTAATATCAATTTGATTTGAATACAAAAGAAGACGAACTAAAGATTGTGTATCGTCCGGGTCAGCTTCAATATCGGTTAAAATAATAACTCTGTTTTTTTGATTATTTTGTCCAAAAATAGAATTGAGAGACAAAAAAATTAGCATAAAAAAGATAATGATTCTCATAATAATTTTCTTTTGATTAATTTATTAAAAATATATAATAAATAGATACAAATTGTAGGTCTTGTTAACATTATATAAAGTTAATACAGTATTTTGTATTTCAATACAGCGGTAATGAAATGCAGTAACTGTTTTATTAGATTTATTCACTTTTCGAATTAATTTTTTCAATAATCATTGCAAGTAAAATCACCAATCCTTTAACGACTTGCTGCCAGAATGGTGACACAATAAGTAATACTAGTCCATTATTCAATATCCCAATTATGAGCGCTCCTTGAACTGTACCTAGGATACTCCCTTTACCTCCTAATAAAGAAGTTCCTCCGATCACAACTGCTACAATGGAGTCAAGTTCAAAGCTCATACCTGCATTGGGCTGGGCCGAATCGAGCCTTGATGTAACAATAATTCCGCCAATAGCTGCACAAGCTCCAGCAATGGAGTATACGATTAACTTAACCCTGTTTATTTTTAATCCGGAAAGCCTGGCTGCCGTCTCATTTCCCCCAATGGCAAAAATATGCCTTCCTAACTTTGTTTTACGAGTTACCACAATTGCTATAATAACTATTACAGCCGAAATCCATACTGGCATTGGGATACCTACAAACCAACCGGTTCCGATAAATGCCATTTTCTCACCCAGGCCTGTAATGGGGAATCCGCCTGTCCATAGCATGGTTAATCCGCGAGCAATAGTAAGCATAGCCAGGGTTGCAACAAAGGGTGGCACTTTAAACTTTGTGATAGTTATCCCATTAAACCAACCAAGAAATGTTCCTACCAGGATCCCTCCCAGTATTGCACCCATTAATGTAAAACCAACATGCAGATTCATTGCCGGCACTTCTGCTCCAAATTTTAACATACCTGCAGTAACTGCCCCGGCAAGAGCTAAAATTTAACCCACTGAAAGATCTATACCAGCAGTTAGGATAACCAGCGTCATTCCTACAGAAATGATTACATTTACTGATATCTATCGCATTACATTCCAGGTGTTCTCACTTGACAGGAACTTATCTGATAAAAAACTCAGTGCAATGCACATAATGAGTAGTGCAATAACGGATTGAAATTTAATGAGATAAAGTATTATTTTTTTTGTATCAATCATAGTTTGATATTTTATTTCTTTTCAATTAAGGCTGCATGCATTATTTTCTCTTCATTGGCTTCTGCCTGCGTAAATTTTCCTGTAAGTTTCGATTCGGATAAAACCAAAATATTATCTGATATTGCTAATATTTCCGGAAGTTCAGAAGAAACTACAATAATTTCCATTCCATCAAACATTGACTTAAAGACAAAAAGTATCAATATTGAAAACAGTAATATAACATGTCTGGAAGGGAAAGCCATATTAACTAAACATCCTGAATGGAAACATCAATTATACAGAGAAATTCCTAGTGAGGAAAATACACCAATTACCATAAGATTAATTCCATATTATGCATGGGGAAACTGGGGACATAGTGAGATGACTGTTTGGCTGCCTTTGAGTAGATAATTCTATTTATTAAATCTTGACTTAATAAAAAACATAATTAAAATACTATTTGAGATAAATTAAAATGTAATCTATATTTTAACTCCTTCATCTTCATCAGTAAAATCAAATGGTTCAATGTTATCTTCAAAGGTATTTTTAATGTTATCAAAATTTAAATAAGGAAATAAATAAGGGGCAAAATTAGAAAGAGGTTGATACAAAATTGAATTCTGGACTTTTTCTTTTGGCAAGAAATTGAATTTTTTATCTGCATTATTAACTAATACCAGAATAATGCTAATGATAAATGCCATTTTAATAATAGAAAAAACCATACCAGATAACCTGTTTATAAATCCTAATGCAACAGCTTTAACCAATTTATCAATAATTTTCGCAATTAGATGAACTCCTATAACAATCGCAACAAAAGTTAACGCAAAAGAAATTAATGGAAGGTATTGAGTTTCAGGCTGAAATTTCTCCTGCAAAAAACCCGAAGTGACATCTGAAAATTTAATAGCCCCATAAATTCCTAGCAATAAAGCAACCAATGATGCAGCCTGAATAACAATCCCTTTAGAAAATCCTTTATAGGCGCTATATAATAATATTGCACCAAATATAATATCGAAGTAATTCATGATCAGCGAAAAGTAAAACTTTTTTAATGAATTTGAAATTGATTGGTCGAAAAGATATTAACGTGATTTACACGATTTATATTCCCCACTAACTAAACTAAAAGAAATTTGAATTTGTTAGTTTTATTTCTTTATCTAATTTTGCAAAGCATTTTTTGGTCCTATAGTTCAATGGATAGAATAGCGGTTTCCTAAACCGTAGATCCAGGTTCGATTCCTGGTAGGACTAC
>CAZBZX010000302.1:0-5973 GCA_964496465.1 uncultured Bacteroidales bacterium | reverse complement strand
TTTTCAAAATTATAAAATACTAAAGTAATTTCTTTAGGACAAACTACAAGATTGAATTCCACACTTTCTCCGCCGCCTATAAAATTATCTATATTTTCAATAGAAATTTCATTATTATCACTAATATCTTTTAAAGAAAATGTTTCTTTTATTTGAAATGATTCTTTTTCCATAATAAACGTTTTCGTTTATTAAATTATCACAATTCATTTATAAATATGGTTTTTGTAAAGTTTTATTCAATTTATAGGTCTTATGTTAGGTATATTAAAATTAAATATTAGTTGTTTATTTCTGTTTGCTTTTGACTATTTATTCCCAATTATTAAATAAACAGGACGTTTAAAAAACATTTCACCATTTCTAAGATATAAATATTCGGTCAACTTGTTATCATTTAATCCAGCATGCAATTGCTCCTGAATTTGAAATTGAGATTTATCATCTTGTGCGGCATGCTCAAGGTATTCGTTCATATTTAATTCTACCGAAAGTCTGAATTTTCTAATATTCTTAATAGTATTGCTCTCATACAACTGGTTGAATTCTTTTTCATTTAACGTTATATTATGGCTGACATCAATTAGTTTATCTAAACTTTCAAAATATTCATTCACATATTCATCTTCATAAGTAACAATGTCCTGAATGCTAATTTTCCCATTTTCCTTGCAGCATCTAATCATTTCTGTAAAAACCTTATCAGGAAACTGGAAATGATGAAATGCAGATTTACAAATAACAATTGAAAATGAATTATTTTTATATGGTAATACTTCGACATCAGAGCAATCAAAATTTACATTTTTTAGACCAAATTCACTTGCCATTTTTTTTGCTAATTCAATTTCTTTATCAGAAATATCAACTCCTTGAGTTTTGATCACTTTCTTTGCTAAAAAAATTGTAAAATCTCCTGGACCGCAAGCCACATCAAGAATTTCATCATTTGGTTGTATGCCACAAAATTCATAATAACTTTGAAGATATCCGATATTTTTTCCGACCGACCAGGCAGCAAATTTTTCTGCTTGCTTATTAAATTGTTCCCTTACCGTTTGGTTTTGCATATAACTTTTCCTTATTTTTTTATAATTAAAGCTTTCGTCTTTATATTTTCAGTTTTATTTTCTAATACACATAAATAAATTCCAGCTGAAATATTTCCTGGTTCCCATTTAACAAGATATTCCCCTTCAGGTTTTGTTTCATCTTCAAGTGTAATAACCTCTTCACCAAGTATATTAAATATTTTAATTTTTATGTCAAAAGTTTTTGATAATGAATATATAATATTTGTATAATTTAACATTGGATTTGGATAGGTGAATAAATCATTTTTAACCTGTGATATATTATTTATAACATCAACACTATCTCTGCTTATGATAAATTGTTTTTTAACCAATATTGACCATAGGTTATCTTTTTTAACCCTTGCTGATATTAATACTGTATCGCTTGTAGAGTAATATATTGGAATAGGATTGTTATCGTATAAATATATTGCTTTGTTTTTAGAATATTTATAATGACCAGGGTCAGTTCCATCAAAAGTATAGTATATTTCACCATCTGATGGTGCAGTCATATATAATTGAAATTCATTTGAGATAGTATCTTTATTCGTATTAAATTGTGGCAATTCAATATAAGGGTACAACCCCTTTCCAATTAATTGAATAAACACAGACTCTGTGCGACCTGGAAAATAGTCATAAATAAAAGAATGGTAATTTTTATTCCAAATATCATTTTCATCCCAAACCCAGCGGGCCTGATCAGCAATTAAAGCAGTATCAATATCATTCAGCCAGCTTTCATATCTTTCCAAAGACGGTTTGGGAGTTAATGCACCACCCTCAAAAAAATGTTTATTCACACGAGCAATAAATAAATTTTTAAACTGTTCATTTTCTAATAAGTCAGAAAAAAGTCCGGTAGGCCTTTCCAACTCTCCACCATCAACAATCCATCCTACATTATTTGTATTTTTAAATACACCTTCTGCATCCCATACTAAAAAATGGAATCCTTCCGAATCTGTTTTTCTCCTTGCTGCAAACCAATTATGATAATCCCAATCGCCAGTTCCAGCATACATGTTCATCATAATATAATCAATTAAATTTTCTGGATTTAATAACTTTTCATAAGTAGAATTTGGTGTACCATCTAAATTATTTCCAATCAATTTCTGATAATTCTCATTATTTTCAATACCATTAGCAGCCAAGGCCAATAACTTAGCCCAAGCAACAGAATCACCAGATTCAATTTCATAATAGTCTTTAATAATATCATAATCGCCTGCTTTTCCTCCCAGGTTATCCCGTAAAGAATTTTCATCCATTTGTTCACATAAATTATACATTCCCCAATAAAGTCCATTTAAATATACATGCACGAATTTACTACGAGCGGCATATTGTCCCATATCCCTCAGGGTGGATTTTGCCCATGGATCTAATACCTGAAGTCCGAGACGAGGAGCAAATCCACCTCTTAGAATTAGCCAGTCATATTGATCCGGGGAACCTTTTCCAAATAATTTCTTCTTTAATTTTGCCGGTCCGTATTCTGGAGTAAAACCAATTTTAAAAGAATGCTTTTCGGTTTTCATTCTTGTACGGGAAGCCCCTCCATGTATTTTTAATCCGAAGTTTGCCTGAAAATCTATATTACCATCATCCGTATCAGAATTAAAATATTCAACCGAACCGGGACGAATCCAGCCTCTACCTAAAAAATACTTTAAATCACGGGTTGGTCCATCAGGCTCTCCATTATACATGTAAATACCTCCAGAGTCGGGATCCGTATTTCTTGAAAAAAAATTATCGATATCACTCACTATCGATATAACTGGTAAGCTTTCCAGTGATTGTGCAATTACGTTGCTTACTTCTGGTTTATCAACAAAATCAGCCTTCATACTATAATTTCCTTCAATTTCAATCTGTTGTCTTGGATCTAACCAAGTTTCAGGGTAACCAGGCTGGTTGTTCGATTGATGAATAACATCGTTTGGAAAAATATAAGTTTGAGTTTTAACCTGGCTGAAACCAGCGCCCTCTTTTATAGTTATTGCGCGAATAACTGATGTTGTATTAATAGTGATTTCTGAAATGTACTTGATACCATTATCTTTATCAGGAGTACTTGCATCTGTAGTATAGTATATTTCGGCACCATGTATTACACTACTTAATTTTAAATTAAATGTATTATAATAATAACCATGTCCCACACTAAATAGCGGAGATGAAATATATTTACTGCTATCATTTTTAGCTCCAGGTGTTGGCTCTGAAAAATAAATTTGTTTTCCGGAAAATATTCCATAAGAAATGTCTTTGAATTGTTCCGGATAGGCTGGACTATAATCAGATGTATATTGTACCCCTGGTTTAACTAATGCAAGGAATTCACCTGAACTGCTAAGTTTAAAATTTGCATGTAATTTTTCTTTATCTGCAACCCTGTCTTTGCCCGAAGCAAATACAATAAGATATTCGTTCGAATCTATTAAAATATTTGGAAAAGCCCATTTAGTAAAATCATCTTCATTGTCGGTAAGATACCAGCCGTTAAGGCTTATTTCAGCAGAACCGGGATTAAATATTTCAATCCAATCAGAATAATCACCATCTTCATCCTGAAGTATGCTACTATTTAAGGTCATGAATTCTGTAATAATAAGATCACTTTGACTTTTAGCAAAAAAATATGTAGATAATAAAATACTTAATACCCAAAATTTTATGTCTATTCTTCCCATCATTGTTACTTCTCCTTATAATTAATAAAATATAAAATTAACTAGTTCAATTTATTATTTTTCGAAAATTATAAATATTTAAAAATAAAAAAAGTAGGCTTATTTATAGTTTATATAGGAATAAAAAATAAATTTATAGAATTCAAAAAAAAATGAATACTCAAATTATTAGCAATGTTTTTTATATAAAATATTGAAGTTAATCATCTAATTAACAAATTCTTGAATTGTTTGTGTAATGTATAGTGATAAGATTTATTTACAGTTAAATTGCTAAATTTATAAACTTTTTTATTGGAAAATTTTAGGCAGTGAAAACTTTGTAATGGACTATGGAGTCAAAAAAAATAACTATCTTCATCATTGTGACATTCCTTATTAGAATCGAAAAAACAAATGAAACTTATAGTTAAACCCTTAGTTACAATAATTTTTTCAGTAACTACTTTATATTATAATCATGCACAGATAATAATTCAGGAGGGAGAACAGGGACTTTGTGATCATGATGGAATAATAGATGCAGCAGCATCCGGAGAAGGATTTACCGGATCAGGTTACCTGGATTATATTAGTTATGTTAAATGGTCGGTTGAAATTCCGTCAGAAGGAGACTATACCTTAAGCTGGAGATATGCTTTAGGTGGCAGCGTAATCACAAGTCGGAATGCCCTTTTATATATTAATGACATAGACCTAGTTGATACTATTTTTTTCCCACATACAGGCGATTGGATGAAATATGATACCGCAAGCATTGAGTTATATTTAGAGAGTGGTATTAATGAAATTAGAATCGTAGCATATACGACAAATTATCTTGCGCATATTGATTATTTTAAAATTAACGAAGTCAATGTTGTTTCTGCTGAATGCATACCCAGGTATTTTTTAGAAGTAGACATAAATGATAGTATTGCAGGATCAATAAACTATATACCGTTAAAAAAATTTTATGCTGAAGGAGATACCGTTAAACTTATTGCTACACCAAATGCTGGTTATTTTTTCCAATGCTGGGAAGGAAATGACGCGAGCACTGATAATGAATACAAATTAATTATAAGCAAAAATACGTTTCTTACGGCTCGTTTTTTACCTTCAGGAACTTCCCAGGTGACTGGTGTTATAGGATATGCTACTGTTCAAGACGATAAAGGTACGCCATATATGTTAACAGGTGGATCTACCGGAGAAACAGTTCAGGCAAATTCACTGGCAGAATTACAAATATATTTATCCGATGACTTACCCAGGATTGTAACTCTTAATAAACATATTACGGGAACAAATTTAAATTATATTAAAATTGGCTCGAATAAAACATTGTTGGGGATTTCTGATTCAGCTCATATTCAAGGAGTAAGGACACAGTTAGAAGGTTCGAAAAATGTTATTATAAAAAATATTAAGTTTTCGAAAACTATAAGATATGATGCCTTGCAAATTAATTCCGGATCAGAACAAATCTGGATTGACAGCTGTGATTTTTTTTCAGACAGAGATCATGACAAAGACTATTATGATGGACTAATAGACATTAAAAATGAATCTAGCTTTATTACGGTTTCATGGTCAACCTTTCATGATCATTTCAAATCTATACTTATTGCTTCCGGGGATCAGGAAGTACAAGATTCTGTTTTACGAATTACATTTCATCACAATTACTTTTATAATAACGGAAGTCGTCTACCCAGTTTAAGATTTGGCAAGGCCCACATTTTTAATAATTACTATAGAGATAATGGATCCGGAATTAACTCAAGAGTTGGTGCTTGCATTAGGGTAGAGAAAAACTACTTTGAAAATACAAGCAGTGCATTAGGTATAACCGGAACAGCCTATTACCAGTTAATTGATAATTATTATGGAGGAGCTCCTGAACCAGAGAAACCTTCTTGTGAAATAATAGTTCCATACGAGTATGAGTCTGTATTAGATGATGATCCAACAATTCTAAAAAAACTCATAGGAGGCATTGAAAATAATAATGATTCTTCCTTATCAGTTAATAAAGAATGGCTGAATAATCCAGTATTTTATCCCAATCCTGTAAATAATCAATTAACAATTGAATTAAATAATGTTAATCAAAATATTAGTCAAATAACAATATATGATTTATTAGGTAAAACAATATTAATTCGTCAAGGAACAGAGTTACCAATTCAAAATAAACACAGCATTGA
>CAZBZX010000301.1:0-5982 GCA_964496465.1 uncultured Bacteroidales bacterium | reverse complement strand
AAAAGCCCAATTAGAAAACAAAAATATAATTATAAATGGTGTTTCCGCAAATACACCGATATTAGTTTACATAGTAGATCCAAAAGGTATAATTAAAGAAATTTCTGGATTAGGCTTAAAATTAATGAATACTGATGAAAAAGCGATAGTTGGCAAACAAATTCATACCATATTTGAAGAAGTAAAAGGAAAACTTGATGGTGTGAAAAAAAGCGGGGTAACATTCCAAACCAAGGGTAATTATAATAATTCATCCTGGGAAATGAAGCACTATATATATAATGATAATACGACCGCTGGTGGAAATATAGGGTTTGCTTTTAAAACTAAGCTTATTTAGTTAAAGAAGTAGTCTTAGAAAGCAATTATTTATTTCATTGTCAGGAAAGGTAAAGTAGTAGTCTTATAATTTTTAACAGATAAGGTTAATTCACTTATTGCCTGAAATGGCATTTTTAATTACTGAAAAGCCACTTTTGATGTAGTCTTTTTAATCTAATTTATTTATAAATATTTTGAAAACAAATTATAGTTTAAAGCGCTTTAATGAATCAGATAAGTTTTATAAATTAGCGACAGAAGTGAAAAATATTAACTAAAAATCTGTTTATGATTGTAACTTTTGTGCATATATGGGTAAAAAAAGAATTTTTAAATGATTTTATCGATGCAACAATTGAAAATCATAAAAATTCAATACTTGAATCAGGTAATTTACGATTTGATATATTACAAGATGATAATGATCCAACAAAGTTTGTTTTATATGAAGCATACGAATCAGAAGAGGCCTCTGCTTGTCATAAATCTACTGATCATTACTTAAAATGGAGGGATACAGTAGCTGAATGGATGTCTAAACCCAGAGAAGGATTAAAACATAAAATTATTTGTCCAACTGAAAAATCGCAATGGTAAATAGTTATTTTACTTCTGGTTCCCCGACTTTATTTTTTGGTTTAGGTACAATTCGATTGCTTGCAAATCAAGTCAAACTTTTTGGTTACAAAGTATTATTAATTACTGGAACTAAATCCTTTCCCGATTCCATAAAGTCATTAATATTAAAAGATTTTGATAAGTATTTCTTTTCTGCCTATTTTGAGACTGTATCTCATGAGCCAAATCCGGAATTAATAGATCGAATTTCTGCAAAATATAAAGATAAAAAAATTGATATTGTTATAGGTATTGGCGGTGGAAGTGTTATTGATGCCGGGAAAGCTATTTCTGCAATGTTAACTGTAAGTGGTTCGGTAATTAATTACCTGGAAGATATTGGCACTAAAATTCATCCAGGAACAAAAATTCCATTTATAGCCATTCCAACAACTGCAGGAACTGGAAGTGAAGTCACTAAAAATGCTGTGGTTTCTAACATTGATTCTTTGGGTTTTAAAAAATCATTGAGACATGAGAACTTTATACCATCAATTGCTATTGTTGATCCTACATTAACTTTAACTTGTCCTAAAGATGTCTCGGCGGCTAGCGGAATGGATGCTTTTACTCAACTCCTCGAATCATTTATATCAACAAAATCAACTCCATTTACTGATAATTTAGCGATTACAGGTTTAATAAAAATTGAAAAGTCATTGACTGAAGTTGTAAATAATGAAAAAAATATAGGCGCCAGATCGGACATAAGCTATGCAGCTATGCTTTCTGGTTTTACTTTAGCTAATGCAGGTCTTGGAGTTATTCATGGTTTTGCATCAAGTATAGGTGGATTATTTAATATACCACATGGAGTTGTTTGTGGTACATTAATGGCTATATCAAATAAAATTACCATAGAAAAACTTTTAAAGTATGATGATAAAAATATAGCTTTAAAGAAATATCTTCAGGTTGCTCATCTTTTTATTAAAAAAAATAATTTACCTGATAAAGAAAAACTAAATAAATTTATTGATAAATTATTTGAATTAATTGAAAAATTAAATATTCCCCGTTTATCAAATTATGGAATTAAAAAAGATGATTTTAATAAAATTATTAAATTAACAAGTAATAAAAACAATCCTTTTCTTTTAGATAGTGAAGACTTATTTCAAATATTGGAAGCAAGGTGTTAAAATTTCTTCATTGATCTGATTAAAATAAACTCAACCAACTTCGGAAATACTTTATAAAAAAACCAGTTAACTTTACCAAGAGTTGAATGAACCACTTTAAATTTCCTTTTTTCAATTTGATCTATAATAATTTTAACGGTTTCTTCAACAGGCATTAACTTAATATTGCTTCTTTTTGGAAGTACTTCTAATTCACCGTTTTCATTATAAAATTTTTTATCAGGATCATTTTCAGTAAAACTTACAAATGAAATCCCGATATGAACACCTTGTTTGTGTAATTCAATTTTTAATGATTCAGCTACAGCTGTAAGCGCCATTTTTGATGCACTATATGATGAATAATATGGCAAACCATTAATTCCAGCAAGACTTGAAACAAATAAAATACTTCCTTTTGATTCTTTAATATAGGGTAAAGCTAATTTAGTTGTGTAAACTGAACCTAGCAGGTTAACATCAATCATTTTTTTATAGGTTGCCAAATCACAGTTTTCTAACATACCTTTTGCGGATAAACCAGCATTGTTTATGAGAACATCAATTCTACCATATTTTTTAACGGTTTCATTTATCAACTTTTCGCAATCATCAATTTTTGAGACATCCCCTGAAACTGCTATTACTTCATAACCTTTATCCGTTAATTCCTGAATAGTTTTATTTAAACCTTCAGCGTTTCTGGCATTAATTACAACATTAGCGCCAAGTTCTCCAAGTTTAATTGCCAGAGTTTTACCTATCCCCATTCTTGAACCTGTGATAATAACAACTTTGTCTTTAAAAAAATTCATTTTTTATTATAAAAATTTATTTTCTTTCATCCAATTAAAAGCTTCCATTATTGCCTCTCTAATTGGAGTTTGTGGAAGTTTTAATTCTTTTCTTGCTTTTTCAGGTGAGTAATAATGCTCATCAATTGACATTAAAGCCATTCGATAATTAACTGTTGGGTAAAAACTAAAAACTTTAGCTAATAGTGTAAGAATTAATGCATATGCTTTAACAATAAAATCAGGCATGAATAATTTGGGTTTTTTTGCATTTGTTACTTCAGCAATTAAACTAAAAATTTCTTTATAGGATAAGTTCTCATTACCTAAAATATAAGACTCACCTATTTTTCCCATCTCAAGTGAATTAGCAATGGCCACGCAAACATCTTTTACAGCCACATAATTTCTTCCTCCCCTTGAAAAACCAGGAACTTTTCCTTTATAAACTGACTCAATCATTTTAGCACTTCCCATTGGTGTAGGAAAAGGGCCAAACATAAATGTTGGATTAACAATAATAGCAGGCAAATTATCATTTTCTATCATGTTAAGAACTAATTTATGAGCTTCATATTTTGTATCCATATAATCCATTTTATATCGATCAGTCATATAAGGTTTTTGCTCATTTCCCGGATTATTTTTGCTACCAAAACCAAAAGAATTTGCCGTACCAACGTGGATTATCCTCTTTAAATTATTTTGTAAAGCTGCCTGCATTAAATATTTTGTTCCATCAATATTCACTCTTTTTTGAATTTCTGACCGGTATGGCCAGATTGAAGTTGATGCAGCTGTATGAATTAATGCATCACAGCCGGGAAAAGCTTTATCTATTGATTGTTTGTCAAGAAGATCACCAAATCGTAATTCAACCTCCAAATCTTTAATCGTTTTTGGATCATTTCCAAATTGAATAAATCCAACAATTTTATGACCTCTTGAAAGTAATTCCCTGACAAGATTGCTTCCCACGAATCCGTCAGCACCAGTTATTAATATTTTCATTTGAATTGACTTAAAAAAGCACTAAGATAAAAAATAAACAGGAATACAATGTTACTAAAAGAAATTACTAAATAATTTATATTTCTATAATAAATAACAATGTGAAAATTAAGTTAAAAATCAACTTAAATAGATTTAAATTGTTTATTCTATACATCAAATAATGTTTTTAATGAATAATGATCCAAAAAAATTAGTAACTTATAACATATTTAAAAAAATACTGAAAAAAACATGCTGTATAACATATAAAATGCAAACGGTTCCGCAATCGTTTGCAACTAAAATAATTGAAAATCAATAAGAAAAAGAATAATATTTCGAATTCTAATATCTAAATTTGAATTAGAATAATTAGTTCAAACTAAAACCTAAAGTATGAAAAGACATTTTTTAAAACTTATTAAAAATAGGAAGATTTTTATCGCACTCTTTTTATTTTTAATTTCAGCAAGTGCTTTTTCGCAGAAGTTTACTTTAACAGGAACGGTAATTGATAATTCTAATCAATTACCATTGCCCGGTGCTTCTATAATAGAAACAGGCACAACTAATGGTACCATTACAGATATAGATGGAAATTTTTCTATTAGTGTTGCTGACGAACAAGCTACCCTTAAAATTAGTTTTATAGGGTATGAAACGATTGAAATTCCTGTTGAAGGAAAATCAAAAATCAATGTAATTTTAAATATTGCAGCCGAAGAGCTGGATGAAATAGTGGTGATTGGTTATGGTGTAGCAAAAAAAAGTGATTTGACAGGTTCAGTTTCATCAGTTAAAGAAGAAGATTTTAACACAGGTGCAGGTTCAACACCTGAACAATTAATACAGGGAAGAATAGCAGGAGTAAATATAACTTCAAATAGTGGAGAGCCAGGTGCAGGAGCTTCGATTAGAATAAGGGGAACTAGTACAATTAGAAGTGGTCAACAACCTTTATATGTTATTGATGGAGTTGCTTTAGATATAGCAAATATTTCACCTGATAATCCAACCGGCGCCGGTGGTGGTGCTCAAGCTTCTAACCCATTAAGTTTTCTTAACTCGAATGATATTGAGTCTATTGATATTCTTAAAGACGCATCTGCAGCAGCTATTTATGGTTCAAGAGGGGCAAATGGTGTAATTCTTATCACAACTAAAAAAGGTAAACCGGGAACAAGTCAGCTAGAATATTCAAATTATGTAAGTATTTCGAAATTACCCAAGAAATTAGATGTACTTACTGCTGATGAATGGGTAAAATATAGAGTTGATCAAATAGGTGTATCAGAAGATCACGAATATCACTTCGGTAATAATACGGATTGGCAAGATCAATTATTTCGAAAAGCAATATCGCAAAATCATAATATCTCATTATCAGGAGGTAGTGAGCAAACCTCTTACCGTGCTTCATTCGATTATTTAAATCAAGAAGGTATTGTTAAAAACTCAGATTTTGTAAGGTATTCAGGTAGGTTAAATTTATCACATAAAGCAATAAACGATAAATTATTAGTAGAAGCCAACCTGGTTGCCTCCCAAGTAAATGAAAACAGAGTACCAGTTGGAGCTACAGGGTATGAAGGTGACCTTTTATTGAATGCATTAAAAACAAATCCGACCTGGCCTTTATATGATTCAACCGGGGCCCCATTGCAATCGGAATCTTCAAATGAAAGAAATCCATTAGCTATTTTAAAATATACTGATGATAAAACAAGAACTAATAGAATGCTTGGAGGTCTTGCAGGAACATTAACTATAATTGAAGGATTAAATTACAAAATAAACCTGGGTCTTGATTATGCAAATGCAAACCGAAGAATTAATCAGAGTCAAAGACTAAATTATATTACAGAAAACAGCTTAAATGCACAAATAAATAACAAAGAAGTTTACAACTATTTAGTTGAAAATACTTTAAATTATAATAAAAAATTCAATATCCATTCAGTAAATATTCTTGCTGGACATTCTTATCAATATTTTATGGACAGGTATTTTAACATTCTAGCAGGAGGCTTTATATCTGATGCAGTATTATATACAAATAAAATTGATAATGGGGACAATACCCTTACCGAAGTTTATTCAGGATCTACACCTGTTGAAATGCAGTCTTTTTTTGG